>JAOZNE010000272.1:0-2636 GCA_029933955.1 Phycisphaerae bacterium | reverse complement strand
AAAAAATCCCAAAAAACACTTGACAAAACCCCCGTTAGGTGGTAAATTCATATTTGTACAAGTTAGTTGTACAAATAAACCGCATGGAGATCAGCACATGAGCGCGGGCCTGTCCATATTGGAGCGAGACAAACCTTCTTATCAGGTGGTGTATGATTACCTTCGTGAGAGTGCCAAAGGTGCTGGCGAGGGTGTTCTTATTCCGCCTCGCGCCAAGTTGGCCAGGCAGTTCAATGTGGCTGAGGGTACGGTGTTTCGGGCGATCACTCTGTTGAAAGAGCGGGGATTCGCCTATGGTCAGCAGGGCAGAGGCACTTACCTTTGCGATCGCAGGCAGGAATCTGCCAAAATCCAGCAGGTTGCTTTTCTCACGCCCGGCCTGGAGCGTGATATCCTCCGCTACTCGGAAGGTTTTGACCGTGTTTTTCATAGCGATGAGGATTACAGCGTTTCCATTTATTCATCGCAGCTGAGCCTGCGGAAATACAAAAGCATCATCGAGCATATTGTGGATACTGATCTGGGCGGTGTTATTTTGAGTAATATCGCACCGCTCAGGGGCGTGAAGGATGCTATCGACATAAGTATTCTTGCCAATTCCGGCATCCCCGTGGTTCTGATGGGCAGTGGTTGGCCGGGGCTGCACTGCGATAATGTAGGCCATGCTCGGCGGGACAGTGCTCGGAAGATGGCTGCTCGCGCCGTGGCTGGCGGGTGTCGAAATCCGGGGGTCTTTCTGGGAGCCAAGGGAGACAACGACCCGGGCGACGATAACCTGCTGGATGAATTGAATTATATTTTTGAAGGCCAGGGTATCGAGATACAGGAAGAAAATATTTTCAGGCCTGATTCCACACAAGCCCTGGCGGAACACCCGGATGACTCGATCGACTCGTACAATTTCACGAAAAATGAGCTGTCGAGGGTGTCCAGGTGCGATTGGCTGATGTTCCATGACGATGGGGCTGCGATAGGCGCTCTGCGGGCGCTGCGTGAGGGCGGAATTAAAGTGCCCGAGCAAATCAAGCTCTTGTCAGGCTATCGGAGAATTGGCAATGGGTCAATTGACAGGCCGACCGCGGTGGATGTCCATATCGAGGAGCAGGCCCGCCTGGCAGCCTGGCTGCTCAAGAGAAGAATCGAAGGTTACGACGGCCCGGTGGAAACGCATTATGTTACCGGTGAACTTATCGAAGGTGAGACAACTTAACAGGCAGCACGAATGAGTATGAATTTTTGGATACTGAAGCAATGTTGACGAGTTGAGGAATCAGAGAATTGACGAATGCAACATGAAACAAAGGAAAGGATGGAAAGCCAGGCTGTTTTGAGCATTTCGAGATTCCGAGATTTTGAGATTCTGAGGCGTTGTGGAGGTTGTTAGACAGGTATCGGGATTGGCCCGATGCCGAAAAAGAGTGGCGTTTAATATGGGAGATTGATTATGAAAAACGCGACCAAAATGTTGTTAGCTGTATGTGTAGTATCGCTGCTCGTTGCAGCAACCGCCCAGGCGGCGACGGTTACCGTCCAGCAGGGCGTCGATCAGGGCGATGGCAATGGCGTTTACGCCGGCACGGACGATACCAGTCTCTGGACCGACGGCGCTGGGAATACTCATAGGAATTACGGCGCCCGTACCTACCTTTTCGCCGGCGATCCCTATGCCAATGGCCCTGCGGGAACCAACCGCATAGGCAGACCGATGATGCGGTTTGATCTCAGCGGTGTGATTTCCGGTGCGACCAGCGTCAGCAGTATCTCGCTGAAACTCAAGGAAGATGGTGGTGTTACCACCAAGGGTTCAGGAACCATCAACATCTACCGCATCGCCGCGGCCAATGCGGCCTGGGTCGAGGGAACTGGCGATTCGACTCCAAATCTGGCTG
Source organism: Phycisphaerae bacterium (assembly GCA_029933955.1). GTDB lineage: Bacteria > Planctomycetota > Phycisphaerae > SM23-33 > SM23-33 > B1-G9. Next base: position 747 of record JAOZNE010000272.1, on the reverse strand, counting down.
GTACTGCCGATTGGAGTCATCTGTCTCACGATGATACTGATTGGGCTGGCAGTGCGGGCCTCAGTACGGCCGGTACGGACTATGTCGCCACGCTGTTGGGGTCGATTAGTTTCGACGCCACCGTTGGTGCCACCTATACGGTCAATCTGGCCGCGAGTGATGCGGCCCTGCGTCTGTCGCTTATCCAGGAATGGAGCGGAACCCAGGCGAACAACGCGGGACTGCTGTTTATTGCCGACACCGATGTTGCTGGTGGCGGCGGCTCAAACACCGAGGGCCTGGTTGTTGCCTCGGCAGAGAACGCGACACTCAGCTTCCGCCCGGAGTTGACGGTGGAGTATGTCCCCGAACCGGCTACGATGAGCTTGCTGGGCATCGGCGGGCTGTTGGCGTTGGTTCGTCGCAAACGCTAGAGAAGTAAAGGCCCCATTTATGTAGGGTAATCTCGCAAGAGATGCTATCCTCGGTGGCCCTGCCGAACCCGGCAGGGTCCACCGAGGGGTTTGTCCCGCAGCAGCAAGCTGCCACGAGGCGCCTGGAATATGGGGTCTCATGGCGGGCATGTCAAGAGCGGGTGTTAATCGGCAGGATAGCAGGATTAGTAAGAAAACCCTGGAGCCAGTTGCAAAAATGTAGCCTAGCCGCCCTCGGCTGGGAAGGTTATGTAAAAAAACGCTGGAAATACAGCAAGTTAAACACAGCCGAGGGCGACTGTGCTACATTCCAGAATAGTTTTGCAATTGGCTC
>JAOZNE010000271.1:0-2638 GCA_029933955.1 Phycisphaerae bacterium | reverse complement strand
GCAAAACACGGCTAAAATCTGTACAAAACAATAGTTACGGAAAGCCATGAAAAAAAATCTCACACACCATTCTTGATGGTTGGTAAAGAGAAAATATGAAAAATTGGATTTCTATCTTTGTAGGAATGACAAAAAACACTACAAAAACGCTCATGTTATTCGTGGTGTTTGTTTTTTGGCAATGGACACGGGCCTTGGGCGGGCGTGAAAAAATCGTTTTTTGTCGTGGGGGTTTTGGGTATAATGGCTTTGCTGTGTTGCTGCCGCCAGAGCGGGTGCGACGGGCACGCATGTGATTTCCGCCGGAAATCTCTCGTTGCGTATGGACCTCCGGTTACGGGCTGGAGACGTGAAACCTTTTGACTTTTCCGCGGGCCGCCGTGGCTATGATTTTTTAGGAGCGTGTTATGACCGACCCGACCGACCCGTCGGGCCTGGATTCCGCTGCGCAAGGCCCCGCGCAAGACCAGCCTGATCCATCAGCCTTTTCGACAAGAAACGCTGAACAAACCGAACAAACTGAGAAAACAGAAACGCCCGAAGCCACAGCGGGGACAGAAGAAGTGCATGGGCAAGACGCCCACGCTACGGCGCAAACTCCCGCCAAGTCCGCTGGATCTAGAGCCGGGTTCAGGGCCAAGGGTAGCTGGAGCAACCGCAGCAACTTTCGCAAGCGTTTTCAGCCTGCCCCCGCCGGCCCGAGCGTGGTCGCCCGGTATGGACTAATGCGATACGTCGGCGAGTTTACCCACCAACTCTCAGTTCCGCTGCTCCCGGGTCGAAAAATTGTGGTTCGCACCGACCGCGGCGTAGAGATGGCTGAAATCGTCGCACCCGTCGAGCGGGAAGCTACCGAGCAGTGCGGCCCGCGGGTTCTCCTGGGCGATAAACTCACCGAGTTTCTCAAAACCGCCGGGCCTGATTTTCCGTTCCGCCGGACGGGCAAGGTGCTTCGCCTGGCCAACCAGCAAGACGAGGTGGACTTCCGGCATCTGGAATCATCAGCCCGGGAAGAAATAAAATACTGCCGCAGTCGCATCAAGGAAAAGAATCTGCAAATGAAGGTGGTTACCGCGGAGCATCTTCTGGGCGGCGGGCGAATTATTTACTACTTCACCGCGGAGAAACGTGTGGACTTTCGCGACCTGGTTCGCGACCTGGCATCGCAGTTTCGCACTCGGATAGAGATGCGGCAGGTCGGTGCGCGCGACGAAGCCAGGCTGGTGGGCGACTACGAACGGTGCGGGCAAATGTGCTGCTGCCGGGGATTCCTCAAAATGCTTCAGCCCGTCTCGATGAGAATGGCCAAGGTACAGAAAGCCACGCTGGACCCGGCGAAAATTTCCGGGCGGTGCGGCAGGCTGATGTGCTGCCTGAGATACGAGGACAAAGCCTACTCTGTACTGCGAAAGAACCTGCCTAATCGAAATACCTGGCTGCGAACGAAGGACTACCTTGGCAAGGTAGCTGACGTGCAGATTATCACGCAACTGGTCAGGCTGCTCTTGTCAGACGGCACGAGCGTTGCTGTCGGCGTAGACGAAATTGTCGAGCGAGACATGAAGCTTCCCACCGAAGAGCAGTTGCGAGAAGCCACCGCAAAACACGCCGCCCTCCGCCGAAACGCCATGGCTGTGCCGGGCGTGGAGTTCAACTTCAAAAACGACGATAAACAAAAGAAAACCCAAGCCAAACCACCTGAGGCATCAGCCCAGGCGTCCGGGGAGCAATCCTCCCGCGGACAGCAAAACAACGACTCTGCCAAGCCCGCCAAAAAACGCAGACGCCGAAGACGTCGCAAAAAATAGGGTCTATAGCCCAGCCGCCCTCGGCTGGGGATGTAGACCACAACCACGGCGCCGGGCTGGCTGGAAATAGTGTGCTGACTGGAGATATTGCTGGAGATATTGCTTGACCTCGTCGAAGCCTTGCTCTAGAATTCGCCGTTGGCGAATGTGAATTGGCAGTAATTTTGCGTTTATCGGGGCGTAGCTCAGCTTGGCTAGAGTGTTGCACTGGGGGTGCAAAGGTCGCAGGTTCAAATCCTGTCGCCCCGATTGGCAAAAAGGCTGTGGGTAAAACCATGGTCTTTTTTGTTGCGCAAAGAAAAAAAATATCTGGCACAGCCGCCCTTAACCGTGTTGAACTTGTCATATTTCTGGTCTTTCACGCAAACTTCCCAGCCTAGGGCAGCTGGTACTCTGTCCCGGCAATACTGCCGGGTTCTGACTTGCGGCAATATTGGAGGGCCTGGAGTACCTGTTCGGGTTTTACAACGGTCTTATAGGTGATGGTCTGTTCGTCCAGAACAGACTCGGTTTTCAGATTTCGCTCAGCTACATCCAGGAGTTTACAAAAGGCCCGCGTCCGTCGTAGCGGGCAATCAGCTTCGTCATCAAATAGTCTTTCGACTCGCCAATGAAGTTCTTGCCGCCTCAGACCGACACCGTGGCGATACAATAATAGCATCTTGTCTGCCAGAAGAGGATACTGGTCGTGCCGCCCTCGCAGAAGTCTGTCAGCCCTGGCCTGGCCGGCAGAAAAATTAACGATGGCATGTTCGCTTGTGAGCATATTCTCAACCCAGCACAGTTCGCTTGACGTTCGCGAAGGCGTCGCTGCGTCTGCGATTTCGGGA
>JAOZNE010000270.1:0-2640 GCA_029933955.1 Phycisphaerae bacterium | reverse complement strand
ATGGCGTTCATAATTATGGCCATGTTTGCTTCGGTTACTTTCACATTGCCGGCGGTCATAACCTTTTGGCCCACGCCGACGCCGATGGTTATCAGCAGTGCGATAATGGCGATGACAACGAGCAGCTCGACCAGGGAAAAGCCATTTCGGATTGCGGATTTTTTGGCGGGATTGTGGATTGCGGATTTTCTGGTTAGATTTATGTTCATATCGCACTTCCTTTACTCATTGCTATGCAATGGCCTAATTTTCACCATGAAGAACATGAAGTTTTTGAACTACGAAATACGCGAAACACACGAAAAACTGTTTTTATACTTTCGCAACTTTCGCGCTTTTCGTAGTTTTTATTGCCATGCAACAAGTTGCATGACCTACGAACTTTCGCAACTTTCGCGCCTTTCGTAGTTTCCTCTGTTTTTATTGCCATGCAACAAGTTGCATGACCTACGAACTGAATCCTGACTCCTGACTTCTGCTTTTCAATTTACATCTGTGTTTATATCGTCTGCGGGGTCTTTGGGGTCGGCTCCCAGCGAGCTTATCAGCGGGGTCGCCCCGGCCAGGCCTCCGGTGCGGAAATAACGCATTTTGTTGCCATAGCCATCCAGGACAAACTCCCGCCCGGCGTCGTCCTCGAGGATAGCTCCGCTGGGCAGCTTGGCAAGCTCGGCCCGGCTTGCCCGCTGGGTCCGTAGCGACCGCAGCAACTCGGCGGTACTGTCGGCTGTGCCGTCGCCGGCGGGCCAAGTGCTTATCCCCGGCGAGTCGTGATACAGTTTCAAAGCCGAGGCCAACACCGCCTGGATATTCCGCGTCTCGGCGTTTCGGCTATGCTCGCGAACCACCGTCGCAACGCCCACAATAAGAGCAATGCCAACCGAAAGAATCAGCACCGCTACAAGCATCTCGATGAGAGTGAAACCATTGCGGATTGCGGATTTCGGATTTCGGATTGCGTAGCGTGGGCGTCTCGCCCATGCTTTTGGCCCAACATCCGAATTGTCAACGTAATGGTTCATCTTTCCGTGTTTCTCTATCACTTGCCAAAATTGGAAGGCTGTTCGGGGTCTTCGTCGTCAGACCACGTCGTCAGCAGGCCCAGCGAAACCAATATAAAATCTTTGCGGACACCCGCGGCATTGGTCAAAAACGGCGCTAGTGGATATCCCGGCGGAGTCGGATAGACGCCAGTGTTGTCGGAAGCAACATAACCACCGCGGTATTCGTAATACAAAATCGGGTTGTCGAATGCGTCGACGAAAACTTTAGCGGCTTTAGAGGGTGTGCCATAAGTATTACCCGCATTTGAGTCGCCCACCGCGAGTTTTTCCGTGCCGTTGTATGGGCCATAGACTTTGCCCCGGCGGTTCAGCCGAAAACCAAAACCAGCCTTGCCGTCGTCATCTTCCATATTGGCACTTGATGGTGTGCCGTCCGGATTGCCACCCGAGCCCGGGTCGTCGGCATAGCCTGTCAATAACAGACAGATCAGTTCGGCACCTTTCCAACCGTTAGGCCAACTACCATTGCCGCTGGGCCAAGCACCGCCGCCGGTGCTTGGCGGGAGTTCGTTGTGGTCGTTTTCAAACATTTCCACCGCGGCGTCTATCATGTTGACGCTGGTCTTGGAAGCGCCGAGCCTGGCTGCGTCCTTTGCCCGCTTTAGACTGGGCAGGAGGATAGCGACCAGCAAGCTGATGATAAGTACAACCGTAAGAACCTCTATAAGCGTAAAGGCGCTTTGTAATTTCCGGGTGCAAACACCACCGCTGCGGCACTGGCTATTTATGTTGTCCGTGTTATTTCGCATAACCAAACTCTCCTGATTGCCCAGCTACTTACCGAAATTCCTGACGTCCATATTCGTAAAATACTCCCGATCCACGCCGGCTGCAAAAAGAAGAAAACTGTCGGAATTGTAGGCGTTTCTATCATTCCAACTGGCGGCCGTGTCAAAACGTTGGTCATAGATTGCTGGTCTAAATTTATCATTATCTCCTGCATATGTCTGCTTTCCATCGACCGTACCATAGGCAGAATTGTCCGCAATCATGAAGGCGTTGCCGGAGGTGGCTGCATTGCCAATTTTTCCATCGTTGCCGATTCTCGACGGGTAGTACAAAATCGGAAGTTCATCGCCGGCTCGCCAGCCGTCCAGTATCGTATAATCACGGTTATTGATGGTCTTGGCTGTAATGTCTTCCTTATAGGGGATATAATTACCAGTCACATCGTCGGTTGATACGATTTTGCCAGGGTTTGCCGTACCATCGTCTTCAAGATTATTCAGCAGGCAAATGGACAACATCTGACTGCCAGTGAGATAGTTGCCGCCGTTACCCAGCCGGGTGTGATTTCTTTGTCCCGGGTAGTAGTTGGTATCGTTTTTGAATTGCAGGCAGCCATTTGTCAGGGTGGTTATTACAGCGACGGACTTGGCTTTGTAGCCTCGCTGTTTGGCTTGGTTCAGGGCGGGCAGGAGTATGCCCACCAGCAGCGCGATGATGGCGATGACGACCAGCAACTCGACCAGGGAAAAAGCGAGTCGATTTCGAATTTCGGATTTTTTAATAGGATTTTGAGGCATCATACACTTCCTTTATTCCTTGTTATGTAACGGACTGTTTTCACCATGAA
>JAOZNE010000269.1:0-2641 GCA_029933955.1 Phycisphaerae bacterium | reverse complement strand
GTTACATTTTTTTGATAAAAAAAAATCCGTGTAATCCGTGGACTGCTGTTGGCAAGTTTGAAAGTAGGAAAAAGTTTAATGGCTAAGGTGTGTATCGGTGTTGATTTTGGCGGGACTTTTATAAAGTTTGGCCTATTGGACGAGGCGATGAACCCCGGCGGGATGTTTCAGCTCCCCACGCCGACGGGGCAGGGAGCCTGTGCTATCGTCGGGCAAATAGTCGCTGGGATCCGACAGCTTATCGACCAGCAGGGCTTGGCCCGCGAGAATATCGTCGGCATCGGCATCGGCTCGCCGGGGCCTTTGAGTCCGTCGCGCGGCGTTATAATTCACATGCCTAATGTGTCGGGCATGGAGAATCTGCCGATGTGCGAGCTTGTTTCCAAAGAGCTTGGCATTCCAGCCAGGTTGGAAAATGACGCCAACGCCGCGGCCTTGGGAGAGTTCCTCTGCGGAGCGGGCGGGTCGACGCATAACATGATACTCGTAACGCTCGGCACGGGCCTGGGCGGCGGAATAATTTGTCAGGGCAAGATAGTTCACGGTAGTCATGAAATAGCGGGCGAGCTTGGGCACATGATAGTTCAGCCCGGCGGCAGAAAATGTGGCTGTGGTCAGCGGGGGTGCATCGAACAATACTGCTCGGCTACGGGCATCACCACCCACGCAGTGGGTCAAATTCGCGCCGGCAGGGCCAGCAGCCTTTCGGCCTTGCTGGAGCAAAACGGTACCATCACCGCCCGGGATATAAACCAGGCCAGCCAGGCCCGCGACGAATTGGCAGTGGAGATATGGGACGAATTGACGTATTTTCTTGCACTGGGCTGTGTGAACTTCAGCAGGATATTCGACCCGGACAAAATAGTGTTCGCCGGCGGCATGACCAAGGCGGGCGACGAGTTGCTTAGGCCTGTTCGCGAGAATTATGACAGGCTCAACTGGCAGATGGCCGATGATAAACCCGAGATAGCCATCGCCTCGCTAGGCAACGACGCGGGCATGATAGGCGCAGCAGGCGTGGCGTGGAACAGTTTGGGCTAGATGATATGGTGAAACGATGAAGCATTATTATCCGGATTTTGACGAGTTTCTAAAGCATTGTCAGAGCGGCAATACCGTGCCGGTCTATCGCGAGTTGCTAGCTGACGCGCTGACGCCGGTCTCGGCTTATCAGCGGTTGGCCAAGCCTTTGGGCTATGCGCCAGCCAGCCATTCTTTTTTGCTGGAGAGCGTGGTTGGCGGCGAGCGGATCGCGCAGTATTCCTTCGTCGCTGCCAATCCCGAAGCTGTTTTCACTGCCCGGCGAAACGAAATCCATATCTCGCGGCCTAATGGCCAGGACGAAACCATCACCAGCGAAGACCCGCTAGCTGAGTTGGCCCGGCTGCTCGAGCCTTACCAGACGGTGCACCTGCCGGGCTTGCCGCGTTTTTGCGGGGGGGTCGTGGGCTTTGCCGCCTATGACATGATCCGCTACTACGAAAACCTGGGCCCCGGCCCGGAAGACGACCGCAACATCCCGGACTTGTCATTTGGCTTGTACCGCAACATGGTCATCTTCGACCATGTGTGCAAGACCATCAAGGTTGTCGCCAACGCACACGTTACCGACGACCCGGGCCAGGCCTACGCCGAGGCAGCGGAGTCCATCGAGCGGACGGTCGCCCAGTTGCGAGAAGGCTGTGACCGGGCGGTTGGCGAGATAACTCTGCGGGGCATTCCGCACAAGCCATACCATAGCACATTCTCGCGCGAAGCTTACATGGAGGTCGTCGAGGGCTGCAAGGAATACATCAAGGCTGGGGATATTTTCCAGGTCGTGCCCTCTCAGCGGATGATGGTCGAAACCATAGCCAGCCCGTTCGATATCTACCGCGCGCTGCGGGTGGTGAACCCATCGCCATTCATGTTCATACTTGACTCGCCGGACGTAACGCTCGTGGGGGCAAGTCCGGAGATTCTCTGCCGGGTGGAGGACGGCGTGGTAACCAACAGGCCACTGGCTGGGACTCGCAAGCGAGGCAAGACGCCCGAGCAGGACGCCGAGCTGGAAGCGGAGCTGTTGGCTGACCCGAAGGAACGGGCGGAGCATATCATGTTGGTAGACCTGGCTCGCAACGACGTCGGCAGGGTGGCTGAGCCCAGGACGGTCGAGCTGACCGATGTGATGAGCGTCGAGCGGTATAGTCATGTCATGCACATCGTCTCGGACGTCAAGGGCAAGTTGGCCCAGGGCAAGACCGCCTTCGACGCGCTGCGGACGGCCTTGCCGGTCGGCACGGTGAGCGGTGCGCCGAAAATCCGCGCGATGGAAATTATCGACCAGTTCGAGCACACGCGTCGCGGGCCTTATGGCGGAGCTGTGGGCTATGTGGATTTTTCCGGCAATATGGACATGTGCATCGCACTGCGGACAATGGTCATCGTCGGCGACAAAGCCTACATCCAGGCAGGCGGCGGCGTGGTGGCAGACTCCGACCCGGGAGCGGAATACGACGAAACCATAAACAAAGCCAAGGCACTGATGCGAGCGATAGAAATAGCAGAGGCAGGCTTCGGCGAATAACAAAACGAATATCCAATATTCAACCCAGCACTTATTTGCGGAAACTTAAAATGTCGTTGTTTTGTTGTTTGGCTA
>JAOZNE010000268.1:1490-2648 GCA_029933955.1 Phycisphaerae bacterium | reverse complement strand
TTGGACATTGGGCATTTTTTTTCGTCATTGACTCTTTACTGTTTTTCCATCGACCACTTTTCGCAGTGCGGCCAGGAGGGTGTTTATCTGGAACGGTTTTTGCAAGAACCCAGCCAGGCCTTTGCCGGAGAAATGTTTCACCGCCTCAGATTCAGCAAAGCCGCTGCACAGGAATATCGTGGCGTTTGGGTCGATTTGTTGTAGCCCGGCGAATGTTTCCTCGCCACTCATGCCGGGCATGGACATATCCAGCAGCACCGCGACGGTTTGCTCATGATGTTCCCGAAAATACTCCAGAGCAGCCTGGCCTGTCTCAGCGGTGAACACCTCGAAACCCGACCTCTTCAGGATAATCGAAGCTACGTTAAGGAAGGCTTTTTCGTCATCGATCACCAGCACCGTACCTTGGCCTATCCATTGGCCTGCTGGTTCCTCCGCGGGTTGGGCCTGCCCGTTGCTTGGTGGCAGGCTTGGCTCAGCTGGTGGGAGCAGCACTTGAAACGTACTGCCCTTGCCTGGTTTGCTTGTAACGCGGATCGCGCCGCGATGGCCTCGGACTATGCCAAGCACCGCAGCCAGGCCCAGGCCTCTGCCTATGAACTTCGTGGTGAAAAACGGGTCGAAAATTCGCTTGCTCGTCTCAGCGTCCATGCCACTGCCCGTGTCCTGCACCTCGAGCAACACATATCGCCCCGGCGTCAAAGGCTCGTCCATGTGGGCGCCGAGGAGATACTCCCGCGTAACGTCGATAGCACAGGTTCGCACGCGGATGGTACCCTCGCCCGAGCCTATGGATTCGTAGGCGTTGACGATAAGGTTCATCACAACCTGTTCCAGCTGCGAGGCGTCAGCTTCGACAGCGGGCAGGCGCGTCGCGAAGTCATACTCCAAACGCACCTTAGGCGGGATGGACGACTTCATCAGCCTGAGCATCTCAGCGACCAGGTCGTTGAGAACCACCCTATCCATGCCGACATGCCCCTGGCCGGAGTAAGCTCGCATCTGATTGCTCAGCTTCGACGCCCGCACCGCAGCGTCCTTTATCTCCCGCAACAATTCCCCGATAGGGCTATCCGGCGTAACGTCCATCAAGCCCAGGTCGGCATTGCCCGTGATTATCATCAGCAAGTTGTTAAAGTCGTGCGCAATCCCCCCAGC
>JAOZNE010000268.1:0-1390 GCA_029933955.1 Phycisphaerae bacterium | reverse complement strand
TGGGTGATGTCTATCAGAATACCCTGCATATGGGTTGCCTCGCCAGCTGAGTTGTGCCGTAACCAGGTGTGATCCTCCACCCAGCGAACCTCGCCAGCCTTGGTGCGAATGCGATATTGTTGGCAAAACTCCTGCACGCCGTCCCGTAGATATTGCCTCGTCTCAGCTGCGAGTTGTTCGAGATCGTCCTCGTGCACCAGGTTGGTATACAGAACCCGCTGCGATATAAAATCCTCCGCGGTGTATCCGAATTGGCTGACATTGTCCGAGACAAAATCCACAGGCCAACCTTCCTTGGTAATATCCCAAAGCCAAGCTACCGCTGCGCTGCGATTGACGATGTCCTCCAGCTCATGGGCTTTACTGGTGGTTTGCTGTAGGTCCTGCTCTACCCGCATGCGATGGGTTATGTCTTCGGTCAGTTCGATCGCTCCGAGCAGCTTGCCGCCGCTATCGGTTATCGGGCTGGAGATAATGCGAAAGTTGCGAGTCTCCTTGCCGCCCTTGCCCGGAATGGTTTTGACCGATTCGTGCACCTTGCCATCGCGATAGGTCTCCACGACGGGGCAGTAACTGCACGGGTTGTCCAGAGGCGGGTCGTTGTAAGCTGCGAAGCAGATAGGCTTGGTCGAGAAAGGCACATCGGGGAACCATTGGTGCATCTGGCGATTGGTCGAGAGCACCTGCATATTCGTGTCCAGCAGCGTAATGCCAATGTTCACGCTGTCGAGAATCGCGCGATATTCCCGCTGGTTGATGCGAAGTTCTTTCTCCATAGCTTGCCTGTCGCCCAGCTTGCGACGCAACCTAAGCGCATAACAACCAGCCAGGCCAGCCAAACCGCAAGCTACAACCAAGACGAACCAAAACACCACGCCCATAAACTCGCTGACAGCAATCATCCCATCTCACTTCCGTAAAACCGCACTCTTCCCGCACACCCTCAATGATACCCCATTAAATATAGCGATATCTCGATTATTTACAAGCATTGTTACGGAAGTGGGGATATTTATTTCAGATTGTGGATTTCGGATTTCGCTGCGAACAAACACAATCCGAAATCTAAAATCCGAAATCCGCAATTGCTTTTTGGCTGCCCGCGCGGTACAATCTCTGTCTGATGTACGGCAGGTTTTGCCGACCCGGGCCTTTATGTACAGGAGTATACAAGTGCTTGCGAATCCAGGAAGTTTGTTCCAAGTTTGGCAGCTACCGTTGGTGCTGGTGTTTATCGTAGCTTGGCTTGCGGGTGGCGGGGTACTCTTTCGCCGATCGCTGTCACGTTTGTCCGCGGGCAAGGGCATAACATTGGGCAAGGGCGTTTTGGTATCGTTCCTGGCCGGGCTGGCAGGCTGCATAGCTGCGGGGGCGGTTTTTGTCGTCTGTC
>JAOZNE010000267.1:0-2649 GCA_029933955.1 Phycisphaerae bacterium | reverse complement strand
CTGGCTTCTCTCCGCAGCCGGGCTGAGAAGTTGCACAAGGTTCAGAAGTTTGACCAGGCTCGCGAGCTAATCGCCCAGGCCCAGGCCATGCTCGCTGGTGGCAGCGACGCTCTCAAACTATTCCCCGCTGAGCAAAGGCAGTCGCTGGGTGCAGCTCTTGAGGCCCAAAGTGCCAAGCTCGAAGCTGGAGCGAAATTGGCCCGGGCCATAGCTGCTGTGGACCAGGCCAGCCAAAGCAACGACCTGCCAAAGATGCGCCACGCCTTGCAATATGTGCTCAAACAGCCCGGCCTGAGCGCGACCCAACGCAAAGCGTATCAAGGCCGACTTGCCCAGGTGCTCTCAGCCATTGAGCTGCTCTCTGCCCGCAAGTTGTTGCGAGCGGGCGACACAGCCGGGGCCAGGCTGGCGTTGCAGCGGGTGCTGAAAACCTCGCCGAAAAATAGCCAAGCCCAGGCGATGCTGAAAAATATCGACACCGCCGCCCGGAAGGAAAAACTCATCCAGGCTGCGAATCTGGACTTCGTCTCGCGCCGGTTTAACAAAGCCTTGGCCAACTACGAGGCGGCAGCTAGGCTCGGAGCGGAGGAACGCATTCGCCTGCGTATCGTGGATTGTCGGTTCAATCTGCTGATGGGCCAGGCTGAGGCGCTGGGCCAGGCGGGCAAATACGACGCCGCTGCCCAGGCTTACAACCAGGCCAGGCAGATAAAACCCGCCAACGCAACCCAGATAGACGCGATGCTCCTGCTGCTGGAAAACCAGCGACAATATGACATGTACATCCGCATGGGCGACCGGGCCAGGGAAGAAAAAAAGTGGACCCAAGCTCTGCAAGCCTACGAAAACGCCAGGCAAACCCAGGCGACCGAAGAAGTCGACCAGCGGGTCAAGCTGACGAAATATACGAAAAATCTCGCACTCGGCGACGAAGCGATGCGAGAGGGCAACTACAGCCTGGCCCGGTTCTACTTCAAGCTGGCACGCAAACAAAACGACACGAAAGAAGTCCAAGCCAGGCTGAACACGATACTTGAAAATGAATAAAAACCCTATCCATTTCGGATTTCGAATTTCGAATTTCGGATTGCTTCGCCGCCGGCGCGGGGCGGTGATGGTGGTTGTGCTGGTTTCGCTGACACTGCTGGCGGGGCTTTTGTTTTTCGTGCTGAACCTGGGAGACCAGGTAAATCGTCGCATCGACATGCAGTCCGCCGCGGACACCGCTGCTACTGGCGGAGCTGGTTGGATGGCTCGGAGCATGAACCTCGTAGCTATGAACAACGTAGCTATGACCCGTCAAATCGCACTGGTCGCGGTGATGGACTCGCTGCCCGTCGCAGCGGAAATGACTATCGCGGAGCAGACAGGCCCGGAGAAACTCTCCGACGCCTTGCAAAAATATTCCAGCCCCGGCAGCAGGTTTACGCCGTACGAACGATATAACTTTTTCCGCCTGGGCCTGGCGGAGATTTTCAAACAGCTAAACCCCGGCAGCGAGGAAGACCCGACCAGCCTGGACTTGCTGTATCAACTCGACGACGCGTTTGACCAGGGGGACGAGCGCGACCTGGAAGATGCCTACGACGTAGCGGGAGATACGCAATGGCTCCTGCCGGACGAGCACGAGGACGCGGGCGGGCGCGGGAAAATTTGGCGGGCCATCGTGGCGATGGACGAGCTGTCCCAGGCTGCGGTGAACTCCGCGGGCAAGCTCGCCCAGGCCCAGGCCAGCGAACTTGCCCGGGCAAACGGCGCGTCCATCGCGTTCGTCGTGCCTCTGTCGCCGAGCCTGCCCGCGGTGCGAACCAGCTTCGAAGACTTCGCCCCCGTGATGGTGGACCACATAGAATATCGACAAACCGCGGGCAAGGTGAGACGATCGGGCCTGCTCGATAATCTGCAAAACTCGACCGACACCGCCCAGGATATACGAGAGCTGGTCGGTAGAGGCTGGTACAGTCGCGTCAAAGGCGGAGCCATCCCCGACGACGCCCCAGCTGGGCTAGACAATGTCCTGATACCGAACCACAGACTAGGCCCATTCGCTCAGTTGCTCCGCTGGCGGATCAATGACGATGAAAGGACATATGACTTCGAGCGTCGCCTTGGATACAACACCTATGGCCCGTTGGAAGATGCTCTGCTAAATGTCGCGGAACAGTTTGGTCAAGCTGGCACGCACGCGGGCGGGGAGTTGGAGGTTACCAATTTCGCCAGACACCTGCGGTGTTTAGCGACGATGAAAATAGCCTATATGCTAGGCTTGGCGAGTCCGCAAAAAGCGCAGTACGCTGATAAGTGGATAGCTGACATGCAGGAGGCTCGCAATGTCCACGCCCAGGATCCCAACGAGATAATGACGACGCGATACTACCGGGTGGTCATCAAATCGACCATTCCGTGGGATAGTGTAGACCAGGCAGGCGAGCTGAATTGGATGAACCCCGAGGCCTGGCAAGACGATGAGCCTACAGCGGACTTCGTGCCGATGCGGTGGTTCTCCTGGCAGTTGCCTTCCCTGGAGGAGCACGGGCCATACAACAATCCGACAACTTTGCCTGTCGGTCGATGGATTGCCGACCAGGCTGGTTGGGGGCCTATCGATGGCGCCATGCCCTACGCCCAGGCCCGTGCGATACCTTGGCA
>JAOZNE010000266.1:0-2652 GCA_029933955.1 Phycisphaerae bacterium | reverse complement strand
GAACCCTGGGGTTACTAATACTACTACTAACAGCTGCGGTCCTGCTACCTATGGCACAAGCGGAGGATGAAATTGTAGGTATTAATGAAATTCTCAATACTTCAGATTCTAGGGGCCAATTGACAATCAAATCTATTTTCATGCCACCACCCGAGGATACAGGGATTTTGAAGCAAAATCATGCTCAACTATCCATAGAAGTTGAGAATAACTCTGATGAGGATTTGTATTTGGGGTTGGAATATTATCAAGACTCTGGCAGTATAGGCTTTTTTTCTCCAGGATCGAGGAATGGAGCTTATATTCGAAAAATCCCCAAGAAATGGACTGGTCGAGTTGATTATCAAATTAATTATATCCGTTTTGTAGATAGCGGGAATTTGCAATTAAAACTCGCAAAATGCAACATTCAAGAATCCGCTTACTCTGAAGATAATATAGTCTTTTTACCGCCAAAAGATTCGGAAATAATTTTTGAGAAAAAATATATTATTGTCCCCGACAAAGAGAGCAAAAATAACAGTAACAATCAAAAACCCCAAGCCGAAAAACCCCAGGCTGAAGAGCCTAAAAAAACCGAAGCTCCGGCGGCGGAGGCTGAGATTGAAGACAAGGAAACCCCTGCCACCCAGCCATCGCGGCCGGTTGGTGGGGAGCCTCGAAAGTTTGTTGGCCTGCTCAAGGCTAGGCTTGGCTCTTTTGTTTTGCGTGTGGATGAGCATAAGAATGTTGTTACGAAAACGTTGCTGGTTTTCAAAAATAGCCGTCCGAAGACGCAGCATCTGTTGCGATTGTCGACATCCGATATTGGCCTGGCTTTGCCCGGCGATAGCTCGGGCGACAGGCAGAGCCCGCCGTTTAGTAGCGTTAAAATCACTCAGGCCCAGGCTGTGGAGGTTATCGACCTGCTTGCCCGGCGGGGGATTTTTGGCCGGGGCGAGGAGCTGGAAACTCATCCCGGGCCAAACGCGCCGTATTACAGCCTGGCTGTCGAAGCTGGGCCTGGCGTTGCGTTCAAGATGTCCATGAACAAGGCTGAGGCTGACGTCGTTCTCAAAGCCTTGCGGGGAATTCCCAAAGGGTCGCGTCGCGCGATACAAGTTGCGGACGAGAGGCTTGCGGATTCTCCCATCGCCAAGGGTTGGCCTTTGGCGCTTCCGGGCAGTGTGCGAGGCACGCCGGTGGTGGCAGATTTGGACGGCGATGGCGATCTCGAAGTGGTCGTGCCGTGCATGACTGGGGGTTACAGTTACAGACAAATGCCCAAGCTGATACATCCCGAGCCTAACATGGAGCGGCTGGTTTTTGCATTTCACCACGACGGCACGCCGGTGGCGGGTTGGCCCGTAGCTGTGATGGACCTTCAGACGCGGCTGCATTATCGTCAGAAGAGGCCTCGCTATTCGGAAGACTGGGCTAGCAGTCCGTCGGTGATGGACGTGGACGGCGACGGGCGGGACGAGCTGGTTATACTCGACCGAGCTGGGACGGTTCTCATCGAACATGAAAAGGACGGGCCGATTGTCAAGAGGCTTTCGGGGTCTGGCGATGGCTGGGGTAGCGTGCCGCTGGTGGACGTCAACGGCGACGGCGTGGTCGACCTGATTTACGGTAATGTGCTGATGACGGTTAAGGGCGGCGAGGTTGCGGGCTGGCCAAAGGAGCGTATTTTTAAGGGTGGATTTGTCCCCTGCGTCGCCGATGCCGACGGCGATGGCGACCTGGAGCTGTTCCACCCGCATTACATCAACAGCCCGCGGCCTGGCTTTGCCAACTCCATCGCCGGCTACGATCACACGGGTAAGGTGCTGCCAGGTTGGCCTCAGCAGGTGGGGCGTCATTGCCTGTTCCCGCCGGTGATGGGCGACGTTACTGGCGATGGGCAGATGGAAATCGTGGGAGCTGATCAGCGGGGACACATCATGGCTTGGACGTGGGAAGGGCGGAAGTTCGGCGGCACTGAGACCATCGGAAAGTACACGAGTGTGTTTAAGGATCGCGTCTGGGCCTCGGGGGCATCGCCTACGCTGGCTGACCTCGACGGCGACGGCGCAGCTGAGATTATCGTGTTTGACCGTCGCACCAGGAGCATCCGCGCCTGGCGAGGCGATGGCAGCGGGGTTCTCGATCCCGACGACATTATCGCCTATCTCCCAGCAGCCAAGGTTCGCGGCGTTACTGTTGGCGACCTGGGCGGCGATGGCGTGATGGATCTTTTTGCCGGCACGTTCTGGGTGAAACTGCGACCCGACGGAACGACGAAGACGATCAACATGTTGCCCGAGCCTGAGGATTCCACCACGCAATGTACGATTACCGACGTCGATGGCGACGGGAAAGCGGACATTGTTTTCGGGCTAACGGATGGCCAGGTTTTCGTCTACGAAACAGGCCTAGCCTACGATAAAAAATGGATGCAATGGCCCACCTCCAACGGCAACTTCCGCCACACCGGCGCCTGGGGCAAAGCCAAACCAACAGCGAAGAAAAAGCCCGCGCCGCCAGCAAAGGCAAAAAGGCCCGCCCCAGCGAAGGCTCCGCCAGATGCAACCGTGGAGGGCTTGGCTCTTCAAATGCTGGCGGCGATTCGAGAGAAGGACGACGCGAAGTTGAAAGCTATGTCCGTGGATCGTATCGAAGGCTGGCGAGATG
>JAOZNE010000265.1:0-2655 GCA_029933955.1 Phycisphaerae bacterium | reverse complement strand
CAATGGATTATGAGTCCACTGCTCTAACCGCTGAGCTAAGGGCCCTAATGCTTCTGAAGCAGAAGGTTATAAATTCTGCCAGCCTTTGTCTCGACTTTCACCAAGCCATCCCGCAGAACCGCGACGTCCCGATATCCCGCCATGCCTCAGCCAGCAAACTTCGAGCATAGCTGCAAACGAGGTTGCAGTCAAGCCTGCCTGCGAACATTCGGCCCAAAACTTTATCACGCCGGATTCCGCTCCAAGCAAATTTCTCGCAACACCCTGGCCAACGCCAACAAAATTCGGCCTTGGCAAATCTACGCCGACTTCGCACAAACTCTCATCGCCACGGCTACCGAACTCTACGCCGATACCGACCTGGGCCTCGACCTGGACAACACCGTCTACGCCCTGGATTCAACCACCATCGACTTGTGTCTTTCGCTGTTCCCGTGGGCGACTTTTCGCAAAACAAAGTCAGCTGTCAAGAAGCACACGCTGTTGAATCTCAAAGGTTCGATACCCGAATTCATCCATATTTCAGAGGGTTCCGTGCACGATGTCAACATTCTCGACGAGCTGCCAATTCAGCCATCAGCCATCTATTTGATGGACCGAGGCTATCTGGATTTCTCGCGACTTTTTGCAATGCATCAAGCCGGCGCGTTCTTCGTTACTCGCACAAAATCAAACACGAACAGCCAACGGATTTACTCGCATTCCGTCGACAAATCCACTGGGCTGATCTGCGACCAGACAATTCAGCTGACGAATTTTTATGCCGCCAAAGATTATCCCGACCAGCTGCGTCGAGTGCGATACAACGATCCCGAGACGGGCAAGCGGCTGGTGTTTTTGACCAACTTATTCAGCGTCCCAGCCATGACGATTGCGATGCTGTATCGCGCTCGTTAGATGGTGGAATTGTTTTTCAAATGGATCAAACAGCACCTGCGGATCAAGCGGTTTTTTGGCACGACCGCCAACGCCGTCAAGACGCAAATTTGGATCGCCGTGAGCGTTTATGTCCTCGTTGCAATTGTCAAAAAGCAGCTAGCTCCCAATCGGAGCCTCTACACTTTGCTACAGATTTTAAGCCTAAGCCTATTCGAGAAAATGCCTATTTTACAGGCCTTTTCGCAAACAGATTACAATATTCAAAACAACCAAAATTATAACCAACTACCATTATTCAACTTATGATGGGACAGTAGTGACCTGATCTTACATCAAAAAACAACTCGGATCGATTTGAACTCCACGGTACACTTTTTGGCTACCCCAGCACAAGGAGTAGCCGATGAACACCGGACGAACGATCTTTTCGCAACTTATGGACTTCCTGCCACGCGACGATTTTCATCGATGCGTGCAACGCTACGACGGCGACCACAAAATCAAAACTTTCTCGTGCCTCGACCAATATCTCGCCATGGCTTTCGCGCAGCTAACAGGCTGAGAATCGCTCCGCGACATCGAAGCCTGCCTGCGAACATTCGGCCCAAAACTTTATCACGCCGGATTCCGCTCCAAGCAAATTTCTCGCAACACCCTGGCCAACGCCAACAAAATTCGGCCTTGGCAAATCTACGCCGACTTCGCACAAACTCTCATCGCCACGGCTACCGAACTCTACGCCGATACCGACCTGGGCCTCGACCTGGACAACACCGTCTACGCCCTGGATTCAACCACCATCGACTTGTGTCTTTCGCTGTTCCCGTGGGCGACTTTTCGCAAAACAAAGTCAGCTGTCAAGAAGCACACGCTGTTGAATCTCAAAGGTTCGATACCCGAATTCATCCATATTTCAGAGGGTTCCGTGCACGATGTCAACATTCTCGACGAGCTGCCAATTCAGCCATCAGCCATCTATTTGATGGACCGAGGCTATCTGGATTTCTCGCGACTTTTTGCAATGCATCAAGCCGGCGCGTTCTTCGTTACTCGCACAAAATCAAACACGAACAGCCAACGGATTTACTCGCATTCCGTCGACAAATCCACTGGGCTGATCTGCGACCAGACAATTCAGCTGACGAATTTTTATGCCGCCAAAGATTATCCCGACCAGCTGCGTCGAGTGCGATACAACGATCCCGAGACGGGCAAGCGGCTGGTGTTTTTGACCAACTTATTCAGCGTCCCAGCCATGACGATTGCGATGCTGTATCGCGCTCGTTAGATGGTGGAATTGTTTTTCAAATGGATCAAACAGCACCTGCGGATCAAGCGGTTTTTTGGCACGACCGCCAACGCCGTCAAGACGCAAATTTGGATCGCCGTGAGCGTTTATGTCCTCGTTGCAATTGTCAAAAAGCAGCTAGCTCCCAATCGGAGCCTCTACACTTTGCTACAGATTTTAAGCCTAAGCCTATTCGAGAAAATGCCTATTTTACAGGCCTTTTCGCAAACAGATTACAATATTCAAAACAACCAAAATCACAACCAACTACCACTATTCAACTTATGATGGGACAGTAGTGGTTTTTACTGATAACTGATAACTTTTTTCAGTTTAGTCTTTAACTTCATACTCGGCGTCTATTACGTCGTCGCCATCGTCTTTTTTGGGATCAGCTGGGGGGGCTTGCTCGCCGGCTGGTGCTTCTGTGGCGCCCTCAGCTGCAGCGGCTTGCTGCTTGTACATAGCCTCTGCCAACTTGTGCGAAG
>JAOZNE010000064.1:0-10311 GCA_029933955.1 Phycisphaerae bacterium | reverse complement strand
GTCCCGCCAAGAGCATCGTCAAAATCGGCAAGCCCAGCAGCGCGGACATCGAAGCTGTCGCTGGGGAAGACGTGCCCGACATCGTCAAGGCCAAGTTCGAAACCACCGTAGACAAAACCGAGTGGCACGGCTAGGCGCTCGCACAAAAACAACAAACTGCGAAATACGCGAAAGAACGCGAAAACGAATTAGAGCAAAAACAGAAACAGCGAACCACGATTTTTTTGCTTTTACTGACAACTGAGTGGGTGACATTTTTTTCTGGCGAATAGTAACAACTTGTTGGTGTGGAAGTTGGCCCGGCAATGCGATGTTTTTTTTGTTTCTTACCCCGAAGCGGCGAAACATACCAGCC
Source organism: Phycisphaerae bacterium (assembly GCA_029933955.1). Classification (GTDB taxonomy): domain Bacteria; phylum Planctomycetota; class Phycisphaerae; order SM23-33; family SM23-33; genus B1-G9. The sequence continues at coordinate 9,956 of JAOZNE010000064.1, read as the reverse complement.
CAGGGCTGCCTGTTTGAAAGGCAGGAAACCCCGCTGGAAAATCAAGTCGGACACATAACTGATAACTCTTATCTTTATATTCATTCGTGGTTCATATACCGTGGGCACCGCGACTAATTTTCTTCGTCTTCGAATGGCTCGAAGCATTGGAGCAGGTCGAGGATATCGCTGGTGAGTTTCAGGTTGAACGGGTCGGGGCGAAGCTGGCGGGCAGCTTGGAGGTGTCGCTCCCACTCAGCTATGAAATCCCGCTCCCGGTCGGGGTCAGCCTGCATCAGCTTGTAGGTTTCCTCCTCGGGGTCATACTCGGCGAGCAAATCCGGCTGGAACGACAGGGCTGCGTATTCAGCCAGGCCTATGACGCCAGCTTCGTGCAATCGACTGCTCAGCTCGACGATTTGCCGAGGCGAGATTCGGCGGATATTGTACCCCTGGGATATCTCCATCATGGCCCCAGCCAAGTTCAAAGCCTCGGTCATCAACGGCGTCTGGCTGTGATCATCCGCGTCAAACTGTGGCTCGTCCTCGACGGCCAAATATGTGCCCTCATGGTGTTTGTAGTGCGACATCTATTTTCCCTATTAAGCAGTCTGGTGGCGTACCCATCTATCGGATTAACCAGGCTGGGACTTTTCGGCTTTATGTCAGATTTTGTCTCGCAACAAGCTGAGAGAGGCAGGGAGCCCGATGGCACACATACATTGCGTGCCGGCACGAAAAAAAACAGCCGAGGGCCCGATGTGCATCGGGATACTACATAAAACGGAAAAAAGAATGGATTCCCGCCTTCGAGGGAATTGACACGCGCAGGCCCGGCTCTACAGTTACTGTTGTTCGAGAGGCAGATGAAGCATGAAGGTTGCTCCATTGCCAGGCGAGCTGCGGAGGGTTATTTTCCCACCCAGCAGGTTGGCTAGTTCTTTGCAGATAGCCAGCCCCAGCCCCGTCCCAGCGGTCTCTTTCATAAGCGTGGGGTCTATCTGATAGAACTTGTCAAAAATTCTCGACTGGTCAGCTTCGCTAATGCCAGGCCCTGTATCTTCCACCGCAATCATCACCTCGCCAGCAGTTTGACCATTGCCATTCCCCCCGTGTTCCAGGCTTGCCCGCAGCGTAACATCGCCGCCGGGCGGGGTAAACTTTATCGCGTTGGACAGCAGATTGTAGAGTATCTGCTGGAGCTTTCCGCCATCGGTAACGACGATAGGCAAGTCCTCGCTCAGCTCGCCCAGCAACGCAACGTTCCGCTTGTCCGCCAAAGGCCCCATCAAAGCCAAGAGGGTTTGGCAGGTGTCCAGCACGGAAACCCTGTCCGCTCGCACCGCCACCTTGCCAGCTTCGATTTTCGCCAGGTCGAGCATGTCGTTTATCATGGCTAGGAGATTTTTCGAAGCTGTGGTGATATTCTCGCCGTACCTGGCTGTCCGCTTCTCGCCCGAGGTCCGCAGCAGGTCGGCAAAGCCTATGATGCTGTTAAGCGGCGTGCGAAGCTCGTGCGAAACATTGGCCAGGAACTCGGTCTTCACGCGGTTGGCTTCGTACAGCGCGACGTTTACCTCGCCAAGTTCGTTGAGCTTCAGGTCCAGCGCGCGGTTGGCAGAGCGGAGTTCCTTGTGTTGCGTTTGGATAGCCTGGAGCATTTCGTTGAAGCTCTCGCCCAGGCGTTGAAGTTCGTCGCCCGTGCTGACCGTGCTGCGGACGCTCTGGTCGCCATCGGTTACCTTGTCCGCCAACTCTCGCAGCTGACGCACGGGCCTAAGCACCAACCTGTGCGAGATAATCGCGAAGATAACCGTCGCCAAAATCCCCGCCAAAATCCCGCCCGCGACAAACGCTCCGCGCGTCCACCACATCAGCCTGTCCGCCGAGGCAGAAGCTTCCCCCGGCAGGGTAACGTCTATCATGCCCACGAGTTGCCCAGGCCCGAATTGCAATCGGGTCGGCTTGGCGGGGTCGTTATGACATCGGCCACAGCGAGTCGTGTTGCGTACCGCGAGGAAACAACGATAGACCCTCTTGCCGCGGTCGGATTTGCTCTGCTGCCAGGCTATCTGGCGGTCGGTATTGTCCAGCAACGCCCCGAGCGCTTTGGCGGAAGACTTGTCCAGCCCAGCGAATGGCTTCTGCGGGTCGAGCACCAACATCGCAGGCCCAGCCAGGCCCATAAACTCTCGCCCGCTGGTATACAAAGCGATGACGTCGCTATTGGCGTCGGAGGCAGCTTTGAGATTTTTGGGATGCTTGCGAGTCCACTCGTTCAGCCTAAGCTGCGTAAGCTCCCGAGCCGAGCGCTCCAGCCCCTGCTCGGAAAGCACCTCCATGAAATACCACGGCACCGCCAGCGCAGAAGCTATCACGCCCAGCAAGGCCAAGCCAAAAAGCAGGCGAAACTTCACCGCCAACGAAATGCGAATAAAACGTTTCGACATCCAAACTACATTCTACGGTTCGTTGGGCAATAGGCAATAGGGAAGCAGTGTCTTGTTGGATGGCATTTCGTTTTGCATCTATCATTCATCTTTGAATCTCGGGGTTGATGCGTTATCATCGTAGGCTATGGTTATGCGGATACGATTTCGGTACAAGTTGCTACTGGCGTTTTTCGGCGTGGGCGTGTTGCTCGCGGCGGTTACGGTCTGGCAGGTCTATAGCCGAGTTCGCGTCCTGCCGGTTTCCATCACCCGCTATTTGCTGATGGCTGCCACTGCCAATTCCGCTCGCGGAATAGATGCCGACCTCATCGGGCCGCTCGCCAAGGAACTGGAGCTTGCTTTGCAAAAAGCCAGGCTGGAAGAGCCTGACAAAAAGTTCAGCCAGACCCGCGCGGGGCGGGCGTATATCGCCAGGCTGTCGAGCCAAAAACTTCGCCGGCAGATGCAACTTATCGACGAAGCTCCGCCACACTTCGGGCCAGAAAGGCTCGGTCGGGCGTCTCGCTATATGCCCGGAGCCAAGGGCTATGAAAAATACGTCTACATAATCGTTCGCACGGGCAAGAAAAACATCGGGCGTGTGCTGACATGCGTAAGCACCGACGATATCGGGGCTGAGTATGACATGGCGACATACCCTGCCATGCTCAAAGCCTGGCAGGAAACCCACGCCGAGGATGACCTTACTTACGACACCGTGCATAGTCAGCGACGCACCCTGGGAGCATGGTCGCCGATTCGCGACCCCTCTGGACAGGCTGTCGCGCTGCTGGGCATCGACGCCCAGGCCAAGCCTATTGTCCAGTTCAAGCGGGAGATTATTCTCTCCACCATCTGGATATTTGGCCTGACCGTAGGCCTGGCGCTGATAGCAGCCCTGTACATATCCTGGCGGATGAACAAGCCAATCACGCTGCTGAGCAAGGGCATCGAGAATATCCGCTCGGGGCGAATCGACATACGAATTCCCGAGGTAAACACCTGCGACGAGTTCGAAGACCTGGTAAACAATTTCAACGAGATGGCCCGCGGCCTGGGCGAACGAGACCAGCTTCGGGCGTCGCTTGTGCTGGCGGGGGAAATCCAAAAGCACCTGCTGCCGTTGGATGTGCCAAGCGTGGCGGGGTTCGATATCTTCGGCGGGATCAACTACTGCGACGAGTCCGGCGGGGATTATTACGACTTTATCAACGTCGACGCAGAGCAGCCAGGCTCGAGGCGCAAATTGGGAATCGCCATCGGCGACGTAACAGGCCACGGCATCGCAGCAGCCTTGTTGATGGCGACGGGCCGAGCGCTGCTGAGAAGCCATGCCCAACACCACAACGGCAGCATCGCTGAGATGTTCGACGACGTCAATCAGCACCTTGTCCGCGACACTGACGACGATCGATTTATGACGCTGTTCTACGGCGAGCTTGACGCGGACTCGGGCATGTTCGCCTATGCCTCAGCTGGGCACGACCCGGTGCTGTGGTATCACGGCATCGGCGGGAAAATCGACCTGCTGGGCAATACGGGTATCCCGCTGGGCATATTAGAGGACATGCCGTTTACGCAGTCTGAGCCTATGAAGCTGTCGTGCGGCGACCTGCTGGTTATGAGCACCGACGGCATTGGCGAGGCGAAAAACCCAGCTGGGGAAATGTTTGGCCAGGCCAGGCTTGTCGAGGTCGTCCGGGCCAATAGCGAAAAGTCAGCTCACGAAATTTACGACGCCATCGTCGAGGCGGTAGGCCAATTCCAGGCCGACCGGGCCCAGGACGACGATATAACGCTTGTCATAGTTAAATGCCTTCCAGCTGCGGAGCAAATGAATGAATAATCAAACGCGAATTTCCATGTTTTCTGTTTGTCTGGTAACGTTTATCTCGCTGACAGCCATGGCAGCCTACTGCGACGCCGCCCCGGGCAAGTCCGTGCGAATCGAGCCATCCAAGCCCACGCCAGCCTTGCCCCCGAGCAAACAAATTCTCGCCAAGGTCAACGGCAAGCCTATATACATGGCTCCTTTGTACGACGCTTTGGTGGCGGACTATGGCTTGCCCATCGCCCAACAGTTGATAGTGGACGAGGTCGTCCGCCAGGAGCTAGCCAGGCTGGGCCTGGACGATACGGTAACCCAGCAGCAAATGGCGGAGGAAAACGCCCGGACGCTCGACGCGATTTTTAATTTCGCAAGCGGAGCCAAGAAACCCTCGCCGCAGCAGATGGACACGCTGCTTGGCCAATTCCTCGCCAAGCGGAACAATACCCGCAGGCAGTGGGCTGCGACGATAGCTCGCAACGTCAGGCTGGGGCGGATCGCAGCTGGGCAGGTGAAGGTTACCGAGGAGGATATTCAGCAGGAGTTTTACCGCCGATATGACGGCAAGCTGAAGGTGCGTCATATCCAGGTGCCCACGCTCGACGTAGCCCAGAAGGTTCTTCGCGAGCTTGGCAGGGGCGGGGATTTTTCAGCCATAGCGTACAAATACTCGACCAGCCCATCAGCTAAGACGGGCGCCTGGCTTGGTAAGATCGGCACGCGCGACGCCCCACCTGGGATAGGCCCGGCCCTGCTGGCAGCTGCCCGGGCGATGCGGAAGCCCGGCGAGGTTTCCGACCCGGTGCAGGTGGGAACGAACTTTCATATTTTGAAGCTGGAGACTATAATCCCTCCAACTGATGCAAAGTACAGCGAGGTTGCCGACGAGCTTGGCCAGGCTGTGCGGTATCGTAAAATCGCCCGGGCAAGGCAGCTGGTGTTGCAGGAACTCATCAACAAAGCCAAGCCGAACATTGAATATGTAAACCCGATTATCCGCTCTAAAAAAGAGCAAAGGTAACAAATGACCACTGATTGGAATATCGACGTAGCTGACAGGATTCGCAGGCTGCCGCCTTATCTGTTTGGCCAAATTAACCAGATGAAATACGAGAAGCGCAAAGCCGGCGTGGATATTATCGACCTGGGCATGGGCAATCCGATGGACCCGACCCCGGAGAAAATCGTCGACAAGCTCTGCGAAGCTGCCCACGACCCGCGCAACCAGCGATACAGCAACGCTACAGGCGTGTTCAACCTTCGCCGAGACCTGGCCAGCCTGTACGAACGCGTTTATAATGTCTCGCTGAACCCCAAGGACGAGGTCATCGCGACCATCGGCTCGAAGGAAGGCTTTTCGCACATGTGCCTGGCACTGATGGGGCCGGGCGACACCGCCATCGTAGGCGACCCGTTTTTCCCCATTCATGTTTATGCCGTAGCCCTGGCTGGGGGAAACGTAATAAACGTCGAGCTGGGCAACGATCAGGCCTTTCTCGACCGGGTCGCTTTTGTCGTCGAGCATACATTTCCCAGGCCAAAGGTGCTGATTCTGAACTACCCGCACAACCCCACCGCCATGACCGTCGACAGCGTGGACTTCTACGAAGCTGTCGTAGACCTGGCCAAGCGGACGGGCATCTATGTCATACACGACTTCGCATATTGGCGGACGTGTTTCGATGGCTACCAGGCTCCGTCGTTTATGCAGGCTCGCGGAGCCAAGGACGTGGGCGTGGAGTTTGTAACATTCTCCAAGCCTTACAACATGGCTGGGTGGCGAATGGGTTTCTGTGTGGGCAATCCGGAAATGATCCGCGCCCTGGCTACGATAAAAGGCTACTACGACTACGGCATGTTCCAGGCCATCCAAATAGCCTCCATCATCGCCATGCGCGAATGCGAAGAAGACATCGCCGAGCAAAACAATCTCTACCAGGCTCGGCGGGATATCCTCGTCGATGGCTTGAACAAACTGGGATGGGAAGTCGAGTCCCCGCGCGGCACGATGTTCGCCTGGGCTAAGGTCTCTCCGGAACACCTGGCCGGCCAGGGCACGATAGACTTCGCACTAAGGCTGATGGACCAGGCTGAAGTTTCCATAGCGCCCGGCGGAGCTTTTGGCGAATATGGCGAGGGATACGCCCGAGTCGCACTGGTAGAAAACGAACAAAGACTAAAACAAGCTATCCGAAATATCGACCGGGCGATGAACAAAGGAATCTTCGCCCCGACAGCAAGCAAGATAAAAGATAAATAGGCAAGTAGGGAATAGCTAAATAGGGGATAGAGGGAATAACGAATTCCGAGTGACGAAAATATCTGTTAACCAATCAACCAGTCAACCGACAACTGTCATTTGACATAGCCGAAAAAGCCGATAACATGGGGCTCTTTCCAGGATATAGAAAATAGGTGCTACATGTATATTTCCCTGAATTGGCTTACGGATTATGTTGACGTTGACCTTCCGGCGGAGGAGATGGGCGAGCTGTTTACCCGCATCGGCTTGAATTGCGAAGGCATAGACGCAACCGGGCAGGATGTCGTGTTCGACCTGGAGGTAACATCGAACAGGTCCGACTGCCTGGGACACATCGGCGTAGCTCGCGAGTTGGCGGTGGCCACGGGCAACGAGCTTCGCCTGCCGAAGTTTACCCTGCCAGCCAAAAACACAGCCGAGGGCGAATGTGCTACGCAAATCGCGGATTGTATGTCCGTGGACGTCCTCTCGCCCGAGCTGTGCCCGCGATACACAGCCAGGCTGATCCGCGACGTTACCGTTGGGCCAAGTCCGCAGTGGCTGATAGACTATCTCCAGGCCATAGGCCTGCGGAGCGTCAACAATATCGTGGATATCACGAACTTCGTGCTGATGGAATACGCCCAGCCACTGCACAGCTTCGACTATGACAAGTTGGCCCAGGGTCGTATCGTTGTCCGCCGGGCCAAGGGTGGCGAGAAGATAACCAGTATCGACGAAACCGACTGCGAGCTGACCGACGAGATGCTCGTAATCGCTGACGGCTCAGGCCCGGTCGCCCTTGCTGGAATAATGGGAAGCCAAGCCACCGAAGTAACCGCCGAGACGACGACCGTGCTGATCGAAGCTGCCCAGTTCGACCCGCTAGCCACCCGCCGAACCAGCCGGGCGCTGGGCATTATGAGCGAGAGCAACTTCCGCTTCGAACGAGGCGTGGACCCCGTCGCCATCGACACAGCCTCGCAACGGGCTTGCGCGTTGATATGCGAACTGGCTGGCGGGGAAATGGTAGCTGGTCTCCTCGACGTCTGGGCCCAGCCATACCAGGCTCCGACGGTGGAACTTCGACCACAGCGCACGAACAAGCTACTCGGCATGGATATCCCCGCAGCCAGGCAAGTGGAAATTCTCGCCGGGCTTGGGCTCTCGCCGGAGCTTACCGACGACAGTGCCGAAGCGAAAATCGCCTGCGAGATTCCACCCTTCCGCGCCGATCTGCATCGCGAGGTAGACCTTATAGAAGAGGTCGCCCGCCTGGTAGGCTACGACCAGATTCCGCTGCGGGAGAAGGTTTCCCACCGCGTAACGCCGATGGGCCAGACCGAACGAATCCGCCGGGAGATAACCCGCTCGTTGGCTGCGACGGGCTACAGCGAAGCGATAACCTTCAGCTTCATCGACGCCGTCGAAGCGGAGTTGTTTGGCCTGGCCAATCCAATTTGCGTGGACTCGCAGGTTCGCAAAACGAACAACGCCCTGCGCCCGACGCTGCTGCCGAGCCTGCTGCGAGCGTGCAAAAGTAACTTCTCCGCGGGCAACCAGGCGGTGAGCCTATTCGAGCTGGCAGCGGTGTTCCCCAGCCTGGACAGCGAGCATATCACCCTGGCCATGGTGTCCACCACGGACCTGCGAGACGTGCGAGGCTGCCTTGACGCTGTCATAGGCCGCATCGCTCCCGACGCTGCGATAACAGTTCAGCCTGGGGATGTGCCAGGCCTGGCCGGGGGGGTCTCCGCTACGGTGCTGCTCGATGGCCAGGACGCCGGCGTCATCGGAGAAACCTCCTCCGCTGTGATGAAGCACTTCGGCCTGGAGAAACCCATCGCCGTAGCGACGCTTCGACTGGAGGCTTTGTCCAAGCTCGCGAACCTCACCCGCCGGGCGCACGTGTTGGCGAAGTTCCCGCCCATCTGCCGAGACCTGTCGCTTATCCTCGACGAACAGGTCAGCTGGGGCGAACTTATCCAGACCCTGCGTCTGGTAACCCAGCCGCTGCGCGTGGGCGAGAAATATGTAACGACCTACCGAGGCAAGCCCCTGCCCCCCGGCAAGAAATCCGTAACGATGAGCCTGGAATATCGCTGGGCGGAAGGGACGCTCACCGGCGAGGAAGTGGACGCCCAGATAGCTGAGTTGCTCGAGCCGCTACAACAAAAATTCGCCGCCGACATCCGCACCGCGTGATTGGCCCAAACATGTAGCACAGCCGCCCCCGGCTGTGGCTTTTTTGTGGTCGGGTGCCGTGTCATTCCCGCCTGCGCGGGAATAACAAAGAAAAAGAAAAAACATGGGCGAGACGCCCAAGCCACGGCTACGCCCCGCCGGCTTTCAACTTGTACACGTGTTGGACGATTTCCCCCGGCGAGTCAATCTCGGCATCGCAGGCTAGCACCCGCTCGACCAGGGCCATCGCGTCAGCTCGTCGCTCGCCAAGCTGAACGAGAATAGCCACCGCTTCGATGCCAGGCTCGGAAATATTTTGCACCGCCTCCCCAGGCCCATCCGCAGCGTAGTCGCCAGCGAACTGCCCCATCTTGCCGTGCAGCTCGGCGATTATCAGCTCCGCTGTCCGCTTGCCGATCTCAGGCAAGGCCACCAGCGACTTGGCGTCTTTGTTCTCGATAGCTGCGGCAACTTCCGCGATAGGCCTGACCAACGCTCGCAAAGCCTTCTTCGGCCCGATGCCTTTGACCTTCGTAAACGCCCGGAAAAACTCCCGGTCAGCCTGGGCCTGGAAACCAATCAGCCTGGGCACGACCTGCCCGCGCGACGGGTCGCCCTCGATAATATGAATCGTGTACAGCACGATCTCCCCCCCGAGTTTGCCCGACAGCCTGTCCACATCGCAGGCAGCGATCATAACCTCGTACCACAGCCCGCCCAGGCTAACCACCGCCGAGCTGCTGCCGACCTCTTCAAGTTGTCCGGCTATTCTAGTAATCATAGGTCAGGATTCAGGAGTCAGGAGCCAGGAGTCAGGAGCAGGAGTCAGAATGCTCCGCGAATAGGCATTCAGTAGTTTACTGACTTCTTCCAGCAACTGATTCATCTCGATAACATCGCCGTATTGAAGGTCTTTAGCAAGAATCAAATAATATCGACATTCCTCAACAGAGCCTTGTGAAATATTGAAAAAACGCTTTTTGTCCGCTTGGCCTCGCTTGCGAAACCCTTCGGCAATGTTCGCCGCTATCGAAACAGCGGCGCGCCGAAATTGTGATGTCAGGCCGTATGTCTCGGATTTCGGAAACGACCGGGACAGGCGGTAAACCGCAAGCACGAACTGGTGCGATTTCTGCCAGACAATCAAGTCCTTAAATGTTCTAGCTGGTGGCCTCATTCTGGCTCCTCAATTCTGAATCCTGACTCCTGAATCCTGACTCCTGAATCCTGACTCCTAATATGTCAGCTCCCTGCCGGCGCTTATTGCTATGGCCAGGGCGTCAGCTACATC
>JAOZNE010000264.1:0-2668 GCA_029933955.1 Phycisphaerae bacterium | reverse complement strand
TACTAATCAACTAGTTAACCAATCAACCAGCTACTCAAACCGGTCGGTTTGAATAAGTTACGTTTTTCGTAGCGTGGGCATCTTGCCCATGTTTTTTCTTTTTCTTTTCTTTTCACAACAATCCGTGTTTATCCGTGTGCATCCGTGGTTCGCTGTTTTTTTTACTATCATTCGTGTTTATTCGTGTCTATTCGTGGTTCACTTTTTTCTTTTTTGTTTTTACTGATAACTGATAACTGATAACTGATAACTGTTTTTAAACTCCTGTATGTCCAAAGCCGCCGGCGCCTCGTTTTGTTTCGTCGAGCTGTTCTACCTCGACCACCTCTGCCCGGGTTACAGGCCCGATTACCATCTGGGCGATTCTCATGCCGCGTTTTACGACGAAATTATCTCGGCCCATGTTGCCCAGTATCACGCAAACCTCGCCACGATAATCAGCGTCGATAGTGCCCGGCGCGTTTGGCAGCGTAATACCGTGCTTTATCGCCAAGCCACTCCGCGGACGAACCTGGGCTTCATAGCCCACAGGCAAAGCCATGTAAAACCCGCAAGGCACGAGCTTCACATCGCCAGGGGCAAGGGTAACCTCGCCATCGCAAGCGGCACAAATATCCATTCCAGCTGCGTGCGTAGACATGTACCTCGGCGGGTCAACATCGTCGCAACCAACTTTTCGGCGTATCTCTACTGTTATCGGACTTTTCATAGTATTTTCTCCATCAAAGAAAGGCTCACCTGCATCTTATAAAAATACGCGACTGTTCACAGCCACGCAACCACGCATTATGAAGCACATGAAGAGCATGAAGTTTTTTTGTTATCTAAAAAATCCGTGCAATCCCTTTCAATCCGTGAAATCTGTGGACTCCGATTAGGCAGGCTGGTTTTGTCATGCGCTGCGACCGGCTTCCCAGGCTGCCTCTTCCCGGGAGAAAAATTGCACGGGCTGTTTTTTGTATTCGTGTACCGTCCACAGTTCTCGGCGGTCGCCCAGATTGGCCTGGGCGGAGATTTCTTCTATGGCTTGAGTGCAATGCCCGCGGGTGTGGCTATGTATCATCGTGTACAGCGAGTAAGGCCAGGCTTGGCGAGGCGGGCGGAGGTAGCAATGACTCACCGCGGGGTGCTTGGCTGCGATGGCCCCAGCCTGGTTGACATGCTCCGCTTCAACACGCCAGGCGACCATGATATTGGCCTGGGCACCAGCCTGGCGGTGGGAAATCGAAGCTGCATAGCGACGCAACACCCCGGCGTGGAACAGTTCCCCAGCCAGGGCAAAGAGCCTGTCCTCAGCCAGACCAACCTTGCGGGCGATGGCTGCAAAAGGCCGGGTGTGACAGGGCAAATCGCACTGCAGTGCGCGGATAGCCTGGGCGTGTTCCTCCGAAATTTTCAGCCCAGGCCTGGCTTGGCGTTGCTCGACAGCGGGGGGAGGCTCTGCGGTTTGCAACAGGCCCAGTTGGCCTGGCGCGTCGAAATTGAACCGGACATTGAGCTTGAATTGTCGCCTGGCTGGGAGAATCAGCCTGGCCCTCGCGCGGGACAACTTGGCGAGAGTTTCGACAGTGGATTCCAGCCCGAGCGAGCTGTCCGGCGAGCAAGCCAGGGTAAACCAAAGGTTATATTCGTCAGCTCGACTATAACAATGACTGACCCCCGGATGGGCTGAGACCACCGCCCCAGCCCGGTCGAGCAACTCCGACGACACGCGAAGCGCCACTAGCGAACGACTATAACCCAAAACTGAACTGTCGAAAACCCCGCCAATGTTCCGTATCAGCCCGGATAGTCGCATAGCTGAAACCAGGCCTATAACATCCGCCTCAGCAAGACCGACCCGATCAGCCAACCCCTGCCAAGGCCTATGCACCAGCGGCACATGCGACTGAATTACCCGCAAAATTTTACGATTCGATTCGTTCATTATAGGCAAATAGGCAATAGAAAAAACCGCAGAACACGAATAAAAAGCGAATAGCACGAATATATTTTGAGTTCAAAAAAAGATTCGTGTCATTCGTGGTATATCCCTTTTTAGGAGTATACAACATCGGACGAGTTAAAGCCCAGGCATTTTCACGCACACACCTCCCGGTTCCCGGGTGAGCGACCGGATTTTCTGGGGGGGAGTTCTTCGCCTTTCAAACAAGCTGCCCTGAAAGGGCGAAACATACCAGCCCGCGACACCGGGCTGGTATACGTAGCAGACATAATTTTAAGATGCATTCGTTTGAGAAGCTCATTTTAACATCCGCATCGTAATGTGTATTAACTTTTCATTGCGAAATGCAAACTCCACTCTGGTTTTCGAGTATCTTATGACAACCAGGCCAGGATCTTTTGGGAAAGACTTCCTTTCCGTGGGCTTACCATAGGCTTGTAAAACATTTTCCAGAGTACTCCCCATGCGTACACCTTCGGGGGGTTACTCCTTTGAACCGCTCAACGAAAGTCGCGTCACCCGGACAAAACCCTCCACACATAATTGCCGCTACTTTTTTGTTCCGGTTGAACAAAACGGCAAATCCCCCGCTTAAATATTCACAGGCTGTTCCTTGTCGGCGTTCCGGCTCTCCTATAGAGGCTATTAATTGGTCATATGTCATCCCAAAACATACCGCACCATAGCCCTTCCCAAGATAAATAACCTGATTTGTGGAATCAT
>JAOZNE010000263.1:0-2675 GCA_029933955.1 Phycisphaerae bacterium | reverse complement strand
GGAGCTAAACATCGTGCAATCGCGTTACTACAAAGATATCGCTCCTACGGAGCTGTCCATCTCACCTACTGACATGGGATGGCTGTGAAATTTATTGAAAAAGTGTGAACCGTTACATTTTTTGTTTTTTTTGCAACAACTTACTTTCGCGTTTTTTCGCGCATTTCGTAGTTGCTGTTGCTTTTTCTTTTCTGGTTATTTTTATCTTTGCGCTCTATGCGTTCTTTTGCGGTAATTTTTCTTTTTTTGTCATTCGCGTTCGTGTTTTTAGCAAAATCACAGCCGGGGGCGACTGTGCTACACTACTGGCCTGCGTATGTCGGAGCTGCTGCTTCGAAGCGGGTGAAGTCCTGGAAGAACTGCAGGTAGACCGTCCCCGTCGGGCCGTTACGCTGTTTTGCGACGATAAGTTGCGTGCGATTTTCCGGCACATAGCCCTCCTCGCCGCGGTGATAATAATCTTCGTTGTGCAGCAGCATGACGACATCGGCATCCTGCTCAATCGAGCCGGACTCCCGCAGGTCGCTCATTCTGGGCGTATGTGTGGGGCGGTCAGCTGGGCCTCGGTTCAGCTGGGCTGCGCAGATAACCGGTATCTCCAGCTCGCGGGCCAGGGCCTTGATAGATCGGCTCATTTCGGTAATTTGTTCCTGCCGAGACTGTGCTCTGCCGGAGTAGGTCATCAGCTGGAGGTAGTCGATCATCACCGCCTGGATATCGTATTGGCTCTTCAGCCGTCGGGCCTTGGCCCGCATTTGCATACAGGTAAGCTCAGCTGAGTCGTCGATAAGCAGCATGGTTTGGGAGAGGTCTCCCGCGGCGGTTTGCAGGTTTGTCCAGTCTTCCGGCGATATCATGCCGCGTCTCATATTTCGCAGGTTGAACCGCGCGTGAGAGGCCAGCATCCGCTGGGTCAGTTGCGACTTGGACATTTCCAGCGAGAAAAACGCGATGGGCTTGTTATCGTGAACGGACATGAACTCCGCGAGGTTCAACAGCAGCGCCGTCTTGCCCATCGAAGGCCTCGCCGCGATGATTATCATCTCGCTTTTCTGAAATCCCGCCGTCAGCTCGTCCAACTGCTGATACCCGCTAGACAGGCCCGTTACCAATTGGCCCTCCTGCTCTTGCAACAGCTCGAACGTCCCAGCCATGATGTCGCCGATGGGCACCGCCTCGCTGCGCACCTGCCGCTGGGCGATCTCAAAGACCAACTGCTCCGCCCGGTCGATAACGGTCTCCGCGTCGTCCTGCGAGTCGTGCGCGTCGGTGATTATCTCCTGCCCAGCCGATATCAGCCGACGCAGCAAAGCCTTGTCCCGAACGATCGACGCGTAATACTCGGCATTGGCAGCCGAGGGCACGCCCTCTGCCAGAGCTACGAGATACTCAACCCCGCCGATGGCTTCGAGCTGGCCTCGCCGCTGAAGTTCTTCCCGCAGCAGCACCAGGTCGATGGGCATGACCTTGCCGTCGCTGCCGGTCTGCTGCCGCATCTCGATGAGCGTTTCGTAGAGAATCGCGTGGGCTGGGCGGAGGAACAGGTCTTTGTCGATTATCTGGACGATGAAGTCCATCGAGCTGGCGTTGAGTATCATCGAGCCCAGGACGCACATCTCCGCTTCAACGGACTGAGGCACGAGCCTGGCCAGGGCTTGGTCCTGCTGGGCCTTGCCAAGCCTGACTGGGTTGGCCTGGCTTGGTTGAGGGGGCTGGTTTGGTAGGCCTGGTTGTAGGGCCTCGTCTGGCTGGCCTGGCTCGGCAGGGGGATCATTCGCAAAGTTCGAGGCGTCCGGGATATTGGTAGTCTGAGGAGGCATAGCTACGCATATACCGCGCACGAGCCAAAAAGTCCAGCCAGAAACGCTGGCAGGCAGAGACTACATAGTAACCCTCTGAAATAGTACCCAACCAAACGACACGAACAAGAGTGCCTTGAGAATGGCTGCCCACCAGCAACTCCTGTCGCGAAGGACCGCTACCAACTGCGATGCGACAAAAAACACCACTGCGAAAGCCAGCCCAGGAAACAGGTGATATACATGCCCCTCTTCAGAGGCTACCGGCGGCACAAGAAAACCAAAAGCAGGGACAAGTAATACAATTTCAACTAACCGGAGAAAAATGTCTCACTTGCGTCTCATCTCATTTCCCCTTGGCTAATGAGCATTAAATCTTCAATTCTTTCCTGGCTTGCGACAAACCAAGCCCTGCAACATTTTTTTCCTTTTCCTTCGCTTCTCGTAAACTTTTCAAATCTTCGAAGTCCTGAAGCTCATCCTGGATTTGGAGAAATTCCTCAAAGGGCAATACGGCAAAAGCCTTTTTTCCGTCTCTTTCCAGAATATTCGGATGAAGCGAAATCATAACAAACTCCTATTTGTAAGCATGTTTTCTATGCTTGATTCTGTAAACTACAACTATGTCATGCTCAATTTCAAAAAGCACACGATAGTTTCCAATCCTCAATCGATACTCCGGGGTAAAATTGGTCAGGCGTTTGACATTTCCCTGTAAATTATCGCTCAATAATTCAATTTTGTCAAATATCCGCTCAAGCTGTTTTGGTGGAATTTTCTTTCCGTCTTTGACTGCTTGAGGTTTAATTTCTATTGGATACTGCATCTTGTGATTATTCCCTTTAATCAGCCCAGTGCCATGCCTGCGATTTTATT
>JAOZNE010000262.1:0-2685 GCA_029933955.1 Phycisphaerae bacterium | reverse complement strand
GAGATTTTTGAGACACCTCTCTTACGCGGCTATCGAATCCAATGGTTGGATTCGAGAATTATTGCGTAACAGGCTCGGGTATTGGATATTAAGAAAAACAGCCGACCGTTTTTAGTGTCCCGTAATTTATTTGGTAGGCCTCGGTTTCTCCTGAGTTTCACGCTGCCCTGAAAATGTGTCATAAGTTTTTATTTGACAAGAAAAGTATTGCGAAGCGAATCTGGGTGTCCCAATGTTGAACTCAGGAAGCACCGCAACCACGGCATCCGGGCGGAACTTTTACTTGGCGGGGCTGGGGTGGTGTTGTACAATTACGGGCGTTATGATCGAGATTTCATTTATACCCGGTGTCCTCGGACAACTTTCCCGGCGGGCATATACCGAACTGTTGCTGCTGGTGGTTTGTCTGGCATTGGCATTGGCGGTGGTGGGCCTGGTCTGGCTGGTGCGGATGGTGAAGGCTATGAGGCTGGACCGCGAACGTCGCAAAACCCAGGCCGGGGAATATTTGCAAAAAATCGCAGCCTTGTCGCACTTCCCCCAGGCGAACCCCAATCCGCTGATAAAGTTTGACCCAGCTGGGCGTCTGCTGTACAGCAACCCCGCGACCAACAAGCTGTTGGCGGAACTGGGCCTGGGCGTCGAAGCGGTGGCGGAGCTTCTGCCTGGCGATTACGTCTCGTGGATACAGCAGGCGATAGAGACAGGGCAGGCTGAGGATGTCGAGGTTTCCTACGACGGGCGGACGTTTCGATTCGGCGTTTCCCCGCTGGAGTGTGGCTCGGCGGTGCTCGTAACCGGGGTCGAGCTGACGGGGCTTAAGCGACTTCAGGCTGAGCTTCGCGAGGCGAACGATAAACTCGAAGAGATCGTAGCGGTGCGAACCTACGAGCTGTTGCTCACGCAGGACGTAACGATTATGACGCTGGCGACGCTGGCTGAGTCGCGCGACCCGGTTACCGGCGCGCACCTGGCCCGGACGCGAAACTACGTGCGGATATTGGCTGAGCATTTGGTGGATCATCCGCGGTTCAGAGAGTTTTTCCGCGGCGACCACGTCGTAGACAAGTTATACCGCTCGGCTCCGCTGCACGATATCGGCAAGGTCGGCGAGAGCGACGATGTCCTGCTCAAGCCCGGCAAGTTATCCGACGAGGAATTCGAGCGAATGAAAGGCCATACTACCATCGGCGGCGACGCACTGCGATGGGCCCAGGACAGGTTGGGGTCGGACTCGTTCCTTCTTTATGCCCGCGAGATAGCCTATTGTCATCACGAAAAATGGGACGGCAGCGGCTATCCCAACGGCTTGGCTGGCGAGGAGATACCCATCTCAGCCAGGCTGATGGCCTTGGCGGACGTCTACGACGCCCTGACGAACGAGCGATGTTACAAGCCAGCCTACTCGCACGAGGTAGCTCGGGGACATATCCTCGCGGGGGACGGCACCCACTTCGACCCAGCTGTGGTCGAGGCGTTTGTCGAGGCTGAGGAAGAGTTCAAGGTAATCGGAGCTGGCAAGGTAGACCCGATGGTCTAAAAAACTTGACGCGAGGCTGGCGGGGGAGCTATTATCTCGCCTGACTTTTGAAATATTATTTCCAGAAAGGATGTAACCAAAAATGGCTATAACTCAGGAACCTTTTGGCGAGACCGAAGCTGGCTTGGCTGTCGAACTTTTCACGCTTACCAACGCCCATGGCCTGGTCGCGAAGATAACGAACTTCGGCGGCATACTTACCTCGCTGCAAACCCCAAGCCGGGCTGGTAAGCTCGGCGAGATAACGATGGGCTTTGACTCGCTGGCGGGCTACCAGGGCACGCATCCGTACTTCGGCGCGACCGTGGGACGAGTAGCCAACCGCATCGCGGGAGGGCAATTTACACTGGACGACAAGACCTACACGCTGGCGAAAAATGGCGACGGCGTGAACCATGTCCACGGCGGCGATGTCGGGTTCGACAAAGTCATCTGGAACGCAACGCCGATAGAAACCGACGCGGGCCCGTCGCTGGTGCTGGAATATCTCAGCAAGGACGGCGAGGAAGGATACCCGGGCAACCTCACCGTCCGCGTAACCTACACGCTAAACGACGACGACGAACTCCGCATAGATTATCTCGCCCGGACTGACAAGCCAACGCCGGTGAACCTGACGAATCACACCTATTTCAACCTGGCTGACGGCGGGGCCTGCGACGTGCTAAAACATGTCCTGACCATCAACGCCGATAAGTGCCTGGCTGTGGGCGAAGACCTCATGCCGAGCGGGAAGATAGACCCCATCGCCGACGGGCCTTTGGATTTCCGCCAGCCGCGGGAGATAGGCCAACGCATCGACGAGGCAGGGGGGTACGATCACTGCTACGTCATCAATAGGCCTGGTGAGGAAGACCCCGCCGAGCGGCAATTCGTATCTGCAGCGACGGTGTTCGAGCCTACGACTGGCCGGGTGATGGAAGTGCTTACCACCGAGCCTGGCGTGCAGCTATACACGGGGAATTTCCTCGACGGACTGCCCGGTCGCGGCGGCGTAGCATACAACAAACACTGCGCCTTCTGCCTGGAAACGCAGCAATTCCCAGACGCACCGAATCAGCCCAGCTTCCCGGACATCACCCTAAGACCAGGCCAAGACTACACCCACTCGACAATCCATAAATTCTCGGTTAGGGAATAGGCAA
>JAOZNE010000261.1:0-2689 GCA_029933955.1 Phycisphaerae bacterium | reverse complement strand
AAGCTCATCGAGGGCGCGCCCGTAGAGGGCAAGCGGGTGCTGCTGGTCGAGGACATTGGCACGACAGCCGGGGCTGCCCTGGAAGCGGCGGAAACTCTCAAGCAGGCAGGGGCTGATATAGCCCGGCTGGTTTTCGCGCTCAACCGCATGGAAGGCGCGCAGGAAAACGTCGAAGCGGCTGGTTATGAATTCCAGTGCATCCTCACGAAGGAAGACCTCGGCATCTGACGTGACAAAGAGAACCGTCAAACTCGCTTTGCTCCTGGCCAAGCTCTGCGTCGCAGCGGCCCTGCTGGCGTGGGTGGTCAGTTTGACCCATTGGGGGGACTATGTCCGCACCAAGCCTGAGTTTGGCGGGAAAGATTTCACCCTGGCAGCAGCTCCGTCGCCGGGCGACAAGGAGCTGCAAGTTTATCAGGGATCGCTGTGGTGGAAGACCATCCGGGCCTTGCCCGCCGAGCAGGTCTTGTCCATAGACTCCAGCGGCCTACTCGTCCGGCGAGGTTTCGCGCAAAGTCTCCAGCACATATCCCCGCTGCCATTGATACTGGCGATGTGCCTCGTGCCGATATCGATGTTGATAATAGCTTTGCGGTGGTGGCTGTTGCTGCGGGTGCAGGAAATTTTTATCCATCCCTGGGAGATCGTTCGCCTGACGTTTCTTGGGCTGTTTTTCAACAACGTCGCGCCTGGCACGGTCGGGGGCGACCTGGTAAAAGCATATTACGTCAGCAAGCACACGCAAAAAAAAGGAGCTGTACTGCTAAGCGTTTTCGTCGACCGCATGATGGGCATGGTCGAGCTGGTGTTCATGGCTGGGCTTATGATCGCGATACTCATAGCCGGTGGCTGGGAAACTTTTGGGCGAATGCAAAAGGCCATCGTCCCCGTCGTGGTAGCTGGGGCGGTACTGCTGGGCGGGTTGGCGTTTGTGTTCTCAACCAGGCTCCGCCGAGAGCTGCACTTGCAGAAGCTTTACCAGCGGCTGCCCTTGGCGCATCACATCGCATCGGCTGGGGACGCTACGAAAGTTTACCGCAAGCGATACGGCTCACTGGTCGTAGCGGTGATCGTTACGCTCGCCTCGCATGGGTGTTTCATCGGTGCCATCGCCCTGCTCGGCGAGGCTTTGTTCATCCCGCTGCCGTTGTGGAATTATTTCGTCTACGTTCCGCTGATTTTCATCATCGGAGCCATCCCCGTCAGCCCAGGCGGCGTGGGCCTGGTCGAGAACCTTTATGTGGCTTTCTTCGCTACCGCTGCGGTCGGAGCCAGCTCGATACTCGCCCTGGCATTGCTTGCAAGGTTCGTCCCGATATTCTGGTCGCTCCCCGGGCTGGTGGTAGCCTTGAGAGGAGCCAAGCTGCCAAAAGCAGAGCAAATGCAGGCTGAGCTTGGGGACTGATTTTTCTCAGAGAAACTCTCGCAGAGGCGCAGAGAATGTGGAGCTTTTTGGGAAAAGTAATCGGTAATCCCCAGCACTTATTTGCGTAAACCCAAAATCGTTGTTCTTTCGCTCGACTTAATCATTTACCGAATGTAGCAAATAAGTGCTGGGGCGGTAATCAGTAAAACAAAAACAGCAAACGCGGTCTGGCCATGCCACCGGGCCTTTGCGAGATATGTGTAATTTTTTACCAATCAACCAATCAACCGATCAACCAGCTACAAGCGTTTTTATGGTTGACCGTTACGGGGGACGTGATAAGATTTCCAACTGAGGAATAGCTGGTATGATAGACGTTGAACATTTGACGAAGTGGTATGGGCCCGTGCTGGCGGTGGACAATATCAGCTTTCATGTCGAGCGCGGTTCTGTCGTGGGTTTTCTAGGTCCAAACGGAGCGGGCAAGAGCACGACGCTGAAAATAATGACCTGCTACCTCCCCGCTTCGTCTGGCAGGGTAACGATCAACGGGCTTGACGTGCTTGGCGACTCGTTAGCCCTTCGCAAACAGATTGGCTACATGCCCGAATCCGTCCCCGTATACCCCGAGATGCGAGTCTGCGAATATCTCATGTTCCGAGCTGCTCTGCGAGACATCCCCAGGCGGGCCCGTCGCGGCGCGGTTGCCCGGGCTGCGGAGCGATGTTGGCTAAGCGGGCCTGAGGACATGACCCGCCGGCGACTGGGCGAGCTTAGTCGCGGTTATCGGCAGCGAGTGGGCCTGGCTGAGGTGCTGCTGCACAACCCGCCGGTACTCGTGCTGGACGAGCCTACCATCGGGCTGGACCCCGCCCAGATTCGTTCCATGCGCGAGCTGATTGGCGAATTGGCTGGGGAGCATACGGTGATTCTCTCCAGCCACGTTTTGGCGGAGGTCGAACAGACCTGCAGCGAGATAATTATCATAGCAGGCGGCAGGCTTGTCGCTGCCGGTACGTCCGGGGAGCTGCGGCAGCGCGTAGCTGGGCCAAGCCATGTCGTTGCACAGGTGCAAGGGCCAGCTCCCGGCGAGATCGTCCGGGCGATAGGCTGCCTCAAGGGCGTCTCGACCGTGCAGCACAGCCAGCGCGACGACTGGACCCGTCTGGAAATCCATAGCCAGGCTAACCGAGACATCCGAGGAGCTATCTTCGACCTGGTAAGGCGGAAGAATTGGCAGCTCCGCGAACTCCGCCGAGCCACGCCGTCGCTGGAAGATTTTTTCGTGCAAATAACCTACGAACAATCCATGAAACAAACCGG
>JAOZNE010000260.1:0-2699 GCA_029933955.1 Phycisphaerae bacterium | reverse complement strand
CAACCAGTCAACAACCCCGCGGTTGGATTGCTGAAAATCGGTCAGTTTGAGTAAGCAGTAGGTCATGCAACTTGTTGCATGGCAATGGAAGAGCCAAAGCAGTAGGCCATGCGACTGCGTGAACCCCTCGTTCCTCGGGAACCACCCACCCTCCGAACCACCCATCTTCTCAAGTGTAACCTCGAAATGCTTATTTTTTAACCAGGCCCGGAATTCGGGCTTCGTTATTCGGAATTTTCCGTAGCCTCAGTGCATCTGCCAGTTGCGTCGCAGTAGCCATTCTACTGTCAGCAGGGCAACCAGCAGCACGAAGAGAATCGGGAAGTTATAAAGTCTCGTCGCAGTCGGCCTGGCTGATGGCCTGGCGGTTTTGCCCGCTCGGGCGATGACGATGTCCAGCACATCCGGCAGGGCTGCCAGCTCAACCAGTTGGCCTGCTGAAGCTTTGGCTAGCCGAGCCAGCAAGACGTCGTTGCGGGCGACGTCCTCCAGTTCTTTCGAGCGGGGGAAAACTTTCAGCGGCAGTTCGTCGCGCCCAAGCAACTTACCCGCAGCGTCCCTGGCAGTGAGTTCCAACACGAAATCGCCGGGCGAACTCGGCGAGAACCGGGCGGAATAAACGCAAGGTCCGGTTGCGGGCAGGAGCGTAACGCTCGCGGTGGGCTGGCTGTTTTTAACTGGCCTGATCTTGCAGACGACCTGAGCGTCGCTGCCAGGCTTGCCCGCGACACCTTGCACGAAGGCGGAAATTTTGACCCCCCTGCCGAGCCTGCAATATGATTTTTCCAGTCGCAACAGTGCTGCGGAGCGGGCCTGGGCGTTTTTCGATTTTGCTCCGCCCAACCAGCGGACGAGTTGGCCCCAAAAACGATGGTATGGACTTTGCGACCCCATCGCCCGCATCGGCAGATACCACAGCCAGGTGTCCCCCGCCATGAATGCCCCGCTGCGTCCAGCTCCGAATTGCTGCACCGCCAAAACCGTCAGAGGTCCCGCTTCGTTTCGAGCAGATGGGTGCACCGCCAAAACCGTCGCAGCAGGTTTGGCCCGGCGGACTCGCGCGAGGCTTTGCAACGGCGGGAGCTTGGCCAGGCCCTGCTCTGCCCCCCTGCCGGGCGGGCCTGGGAAGTATCCTGAAATGCCTGAAAATATAGGGTGAACCTCGCCCGCTGCGGTCAGCATGGGCACGAACTTGCCAGGCTTGGCCCCTGTCGACCGCGGGCCTATCTCTACGGGCAAAGCCGTCGCGATGGCTGAGTTTCCATAGCCGCCCGGGCCGAAGCTGCCAGGCCCGCCGATCATGAGAAGCCCCCCGCCGGCGACGACAAACTCGCGCAGAGACGCCTGCGCCTCGGCGGTGAGAAACGAGCTGTCCAGGCTGCCGATGATTATCACATTGAACCCGGCCAGGTCTTCTCGGCTGGTTGGCAGGCGGTCGAATTTCCGCCCGTCGATGCTGCCCTGCGACCAGAATTTTTTTGGGGAAATACGAATCAGCCCGACGAATTGCACGTTCGGGTCGGCTTGGAGTTCTCGCCGGAGGTACTTATATTCAGGCCTGATCGCGCCCTCGATGTACAGCAGGCGGATTTTCGGATTCGTAACCAGCACATGCAACTGGGCTATATTATCAGCAAGATTCGTTTCGCCCGCAGCCTGTCCAAGGGGCGAAACTTTCAGCCTGAGCTTACGCACGTCAGGGGCTGTGGCGGATTTGTCGCCAGCGGGTTTCACTCGCGGCGTCCAGTTCAGCTTGACTGGGACGGTCGCGTTTTTTTCGTCGGTCGATATCTCAGCGGTGGCAACGGGCATAGCGTCGTCGCCTTCGAATAGGGCCACCTGGCAGGGAATTTTGGGCATGTTCGTTATGCTGACGCGCGCGATAATTTGCGACGCGATATTGGCGGAAACTTGCCAAGGCCCGTCAGCTGCGAGCAGTTGCAGGTTCGCCCCAGCCAGGCCCGTGCCCGGCGTGCCCACAGCCAGGGCGTAAATCGGCACCTCAAGCTTGGCTGCCTGTTTGGCCAGGTCGCCCGGGGTGTTGGCGACGCCGTCGGATATCAGAATCACTCCCGCCAGCTTGCCCCCCCCGCTGCTAGCGTCCGCAGCCGCTGCGATGGCTGCGGCGATGTCCGTAGACTCGCTGCCCGGGCCTGTTGGCAGGAAATTGCCCAGCTCGACCAATGAGTCAGCCCGGCCTGGCTTGGCGGCGAATGGTATCCACACCGGGCTGAAGTGTCGTTTGATTCGGCCTGCCTGGGAACGCAGCATCGCCAGGGCCTGGGCATGTCGGCCTGGCAGGCTAGGCTCGTCGGCGGTGAACATCGAAGCTGAGCGGTCTACCAATATCGCAAGGGTGGGCAGCGGGCCTGTCTGGCTGGCGGAGGTGAGTATCGCGGGTTTGAACAGTATCAGCAGCAGCCCCAGGCAGGCCAATATTCGCAGGGCCAACAGCACGCCAAGCCTGGCTGGGCCCAGGTATGTGTAGACAGACCAGTACAACACGCACACCGCTGTGGTCAGTTGAAAGGCCAGGATCGCCAGCCAGGCTGCACCAGCAGTGTTGACCAGTGCGACCAAAATTGCCCCCAGAAGCGTAACGGTGCCCGCTGTGGCAGCTGCGAGCAAACTCCGCCGAGCGGCAGGCCAATCGTCTCGCGCGAGTCGAACAGCTCCGTCTGCCAGCAAAGCCAACAGCA
>JAOZNE010000259.1:0-2706 GCA_029933955.1 Phycisphaerae bacterium | reverse complement strand
ATCAAAAAAAACCGTGAAACCGAAGGTTTATTAAATCAGTTTTTAATCCCGCGAAATCCGTGGAATGTTTTTTTCCCTGTTTGCCTATTGCCTAGTTTAACCAGCAGGATTCCCAGTTCGTATAGTAGCCACATTGGCAGGGCCAGGGCGATTTGGTCTATCGGGCTGGGCGAGGTTACCAGTGCGGCGAAGATTAGCAGAATCACGATGACGTGTCGCCGATATTTGCCCAAGGACCCTGGCGAGACCAGGCCCATCGCCCCAAGCAAAGCTACGACGAGCGGCATCTGAAACCCAAGTCCGAAGGCTAACATCATGCCGGTCATCATAGCGATGTGATTGCCCAGCGTCAGGGTGGTAGCCAGGCCCAGCGAGTCGTTGAAGGCCAGGAAAAACCGCATCAACGGCACCGCGGCGACGAACAAAAAAAACGCAGCCCCCGCTACGAACAGCCCAGCTGAGCAAGGCACCGCCAAGATGGCGTACCGCTTCTCCCGCTGATGCAACCCCGCTGCGACGAAGGCCCAGAACTGATAAAACACCCAGGGCGAAGCCAATATCAGCCCAGCTATCAGCGAGACCCGCATGTATATAAGGAATCCGTCAGCTGCTTTTAGCACCAGCAATTGTCCCCCGCCTCGGCTGGTCGTGACCGCCAGGTAAGGCTGTTCCAACAACGACAGAATCTCCCCGCCCAAACACATCGCCGCTGCGACGCCCACAGCCAGGCCTGCCATAGCCCAGAGCACCCGCCGGCGAAGCTCGTCGAGATGCTCGCTCAACGGCATGGATGTCTCGCTCTCAGCCTGGCTGGTCATGGTAGTAGCTCCCGCGCCCTGTTAAGGGCAGCTTGTTTGGTTTTGAGAGTTTCGTCCAGCTGATCGTCGTAAAGTTTGCGGAGCACCAGGCCGATTTTTCTGCCGGGCTGGTAGCCCATTTTCAGCAGACGGTCGCCTGTTACGAATGGTTTTGGTGCTATTTTTCGCGGGTCTATCCCGCTGGCTCGCCTGGCGATGCGTCGTGCCTGCTTCCGTTGGCCCGTGGCTTGGAGTTCGCGGATACTCCAAAGCGTTTTGAGTTTTTGATAGTTCGCATTGGCTAAGATTTTCTTGAATTCGCACAGCCTAAGCTCCGCCGCGTCCGCCCAGCCGTCGCGATGGACAGTGAACCATTGCAGCGTTTTTCTCAGGTCGTTCGATTGGCCCCACCTGCGAATGATATTGGCGATGACCGGGCTTGGCAGGTCCATCAACAAGGCTCCGAAACTCAGTACGGGGTCTGGCTTGGAGTCTATCGCGCCCAGCCGGGCTGTCGCAGCGTCCCACAGTTTGGCCTGGGCGTCGGCGAACAATTCCGGCAGGATGTGTTCCGCCAGGTGCAACCGCCCCAAAAGTTCCGCGCCTGCTGCAGCTCCGCCGCAGCTGAACATTTTTTGCAATTCGTCGTAGACTCGCTCGCCGCTGATGCTGGCGATGTTAGGCCCGAACTGCTCGATAGCCCGGGCGGTAGCGGGGTCTATGCGGAACCCCAGCCGAACTGCGAACCGCACCGCTCGCATCATGCGGAGGTAGTCTTCGGCGAATCGTTGCTCGGGTTGGCCTATCGTCCGCACGACCTTCCTGGCCAGGTCAGCTCGGCCTGATACATGGTCGATAACCCGCTCGTCGATGGGGTCGAAGAACATGCCGTTAATGGTAAAGTCCCGCCGAAGCGCGTCTTGTTTTGGCGAGGTAAACTCCACGCCGTCGGGCCTGCGTCCGTCGCTGTATGACAGGTCGCTGCGGAAGGTTGCCACCTCGACCATGCGGTCGCCCTTTATCACCATCGCCACGCCGAACTTCGCCCCGACCATCAGCACTCGTCGAAACATTTGCTTCACTTGCTGGGGCGTCGCGTCGGTAGCTACGTCGTAGTCCGCGCATCGCCTGGACAGGAGCATGTCGCGCACACACCCGCCGGCAAAGAGGGCTTGATGTCCGCAGTGCCGAAGTTTTTTCACAACCCAAAGGGCAGTCGCTTTGTCCGCAGGCCTAGCCATGCGAGACATTGTACAGCCAGAGCCCCCCACAAGCCGAACAAATTTCAGATGCCCCCCATTTTTCCCCATTTCATTTTGCTGGACACTCTGTCGGGCGTCACAATTACACTTGTTTGATATAAAGGTCGCCGCGTCTGTATTTTATATCCGTCCTTTTTTCTGACAATTGAACATGGAACGCCAACGCCGGGAAGCTTGTCCCAAAGCATCCCGGACGTGTTGCCGTTTTGTCGGGTATTAGACAAATTCACACCCGGGGTTTTGTCGCACGCAGTAGCGCTTCTTTGGGGTAGGCTCTAAGGAGCTGTCCTGTCTTTGTAATTCGTTCCCGCTCTGTAATCGTTCATATTTTTTCAGCCCGAACCGTTCACATTTTTTTCAGCCCGAAGGGCTAATATATCTTGGCCCAGGGCAACGCCCTGGGTTCAAGTAATCGTTGACATTCGCCCTGAAAGGGCGGCATAAATAGGCCCGGTGCCATGCCTGCAAACATCGCAGCCATGGCACCGGGCGCTGGGTATTTGGTATTGGTCAATTTTTCGTCATTTTCTGTTTCTGCTTCTTTTGCTGTTACTGATTACTGGCTGGGTGGCATGGCTACACTGCTATGTAGCGTTCGAGAAGAGACCTGTAAAGGGCGACGTTATCAGCTGACGGCTCGACGGTTC
>JAOZNE010000063.1:0-10506 GCA_029933955.1 Phycisphaerae bacterium | reverse complement strand
GTGCCATACCGACCGTCATCCTCTTTAAGGACGGCGAGGTCATCAAGAAATTCGTGGGCCTGCAGCAAAAGGCCGACCTGAAAACCGCCATTGACGAAGCTCTTGCCTAGGTGGAAAAACAAACGCATGCCGTGCAAGCCGCGGTCGGGCTGCGCGCATTTCCAACGTCAAAAGTCCACCAATTCAAAAAATAATACCCTCGCACAAATGGTCAGATTGAACAGGTTAACATCTGAAAACCAATCGCCATCCATCGCGTTATTAGCATAAGCACTTTGTGCTATAGCGATTACCTGTCCAATTCGTCATATATGGATATGTCGATGCTATCGATATATCATGGAAACATCTCGATACAACCCCAAAACATCGACATGTTGAGTGGGCAAACTGTTTTTGTTTCGTCCACTATCAGGATTTCGGATTTGTTTCAGGGTTGGCGTTGGTTAGCCTGGTTTGGTTTGGGCTGGCGGTATCCGTAACGGTCTCGACCGTGTACGATTGCACGTAGTGGGCTTGGCTGGCCTGGTATGCCCGGGCCTGTTTGCGGACTCGACGCATCCAGAGCTTCATCGCTCCAAGCCCAGCTAGGAGGATAATCGGCGAGAGCAACAGCATCACCGCTGCGACCAGAAGCCCGAGAAACATCAGCACCGGCAAGATGACGAACTTATAAAACGCCTGGCCCAGCCAATTCAATTCTTTGTTATTTTGCATAGCGATTGGAAACTCCTTTAGAACCCGGGCAACATTGTACCACACAGGCCCGGGTAAGTCAGATTTTTTTATAGCCGCACCCTGATTTAATGTGAGCGAAATTAAATCCTGGTCTTACCATTGGACATCGTGTGCGGACATAAAACTGGATTGTTATCCGAGGCAATTTCGGATTTTGGATTTCAGATTTCGGATTGAGCTAGTTTCGCGAAACAATCCGCAATCTGAAATCCGAAGTAAATCTTATGCTACAAAACACGGCTAAAAACTGTACAAAACAATAGTTACGGAAAGCCATGAAAAAACCTCACACACGATTTAATCCCACACGCCGTTGCGGAAAAAAGACTATTTTTCTCTTGACACCAATCCCGGGTTGGCTAAAATATAGTCGATTGGTAGCGAAATAAACAATCAGCGAGTAACACGGGGAACAGGTTCCCGGCCCTCGCTGTTGACGTTTGGCTGGTGTTGAGATGGGTGCAGGTTTGTCGGGAACGACGCGTTTGTTGAGCGGTGTATTGCGGGGGTCTCCACTCCGTCCGATATATCTTCTTATAAATGCCGTACCTGACTGTTTCCCCACCCCGTCCCTCACCCAGCCGCAGAGTATAGGAGCAGTAGCATGGCCAATGGTACAGTAAAGTGGTTCAACGATGCAAAGGGTTATGGTTTTATCGAGTCGGACACTGGCGAGGATATCTTCGTTCATCACAACGATATCCAGACTGACGGTTTTCGTTCCCTGGCTGAGGGCGAAGCTGTTACGTTCGAGATCGAGCAAGGTCAAAAGGGCCCAAAGGCTACAAATGTAGTGAAGGTTTAATCTTCGCGGCACTGTAGCGTAGCAAACTATCAGCCGCCCTCGGGCGGCTTTTTTTTTTGGATTGCGATATGGACACGCAGGAAATCGAGCAGGCGGTGCGGACTATTCTCTCCGCGGTTGGCGAAGAACCCCTACGCGAGGGCCTGGCGGATACGCCCCAGCGCGTCGCGCGAATGTATGGCGAGCTGTTCGCAGGTCTGGGGGAAGACCCCGCGCAGTATCTCGAGGTCGGCTTTTCTGAACAATACGACGAAATGGTCGTCCTGCGGGATATCCCGTTTTATTCCATGTGCGAGCATCATCTGCTGCCGTTCATGGGTCAGGCGCATGTAGCCTATATTCCCAACGGCAAGGTGGTTGGGCTTAGCAAGCTCGCCCGGGTGGTCGAAGCCTTCGCACGCAGGCCTCAGCTGCAGGAAAGGCTCACTTGTCAAATCGCCGAGCTGCTCATGGACAAACTCCAAGCCAAGGGCGTCGGCGTTATCATCGAAGCGACGCATACCTGCATGACCATCCGCGGCGTGAAAAAGCCCGGCGCTGTTATGGTTACCTCTTCCATGCAGGGCCTCTTCCGCACAAAACCCGCTACGCGAAACGAAGCGATAAACCTGCTGACCGGCGGAAAATAACTTTACCCACCCACGCAAAAACGTGGTTGCAAAAACCGCAACAACGGCACCTGTTGACATTATTTAGGCGTTGTCAGCCAGTTGCCGCTGCGGTATAGTTTCATTGACAGGAATCTGACGAGGAATTTTCGTATGAGCCAAGAGCAAGGCAAATCTACCGGCAATGGCGCCACAGCTGGCAAGGGCAAGGCGTTTTTCGACCAGGCTGACCAGGTGGCTGAGACCGCCAACTGGGACTACGCGATCGAGATGTGCGTCGAGGGTCTCAAGCGCGAGCCTGGCAACCTGGAGCGAGGCCATCGCAAACTCCGCGAAATCGCGATGAAGCGGAAAATCCAGGGCGGCAAGGCTCCGGGGATGATAGAGCAGCTGAAGCGACGCAGCGGAAAAGACCCCGCGGAAAACCTCGCCAACGCTTCGTATTTCCTGGCTAAGGATCCAGGTTCGGTGTTTTTCATGGAGCAGGTTATGCAGGCTGCGGGGGCGATGGGGCTGGCGGAGGTCGTCCGCTGGGTGGGCGAGATCCTGATCGAGTCGCAGCGGCAGGCCAAGAAACCCAACAAACGAATCTGCCTGGTTTGCACCGATACGATGGAAAAGTTCGAGCATTACGACCTGGCTGTCCAGGCATGTAGCCTGGCCCAGCAGGCGGCTCCAAACGACGCAAATATCGAGACGCGAATGGGACATCTCGGGGCGAAATACACCATGGCCAAGGGGGGCTATGGGGACAAGGAGAGCGACTTTACCTCGGCGGTGAAGGACATGAGTGTCCAGGCAGAACTGCTCGAAAAAGATTCACTGGTCAAGGGCAAAAGTTTCCTCGAGCAACAACTAGCCAAGGCAAAGGAAGAATACCAGGCTGACCCGACCGTAGCGGGGAAGATAAACGCCCTGGTTGACGCGCTGGTGAAGTTTGAAGACCCCGCCTACGAAAACGAAGCTATCGACGTCCTGACCAAGGCCTTCGAGGATAGCAAATCTTACAGGTTCAAGATGCGCATCGGCGACATCCGCATACGCCAGCTCTCCAGGCAGTATCGCAAGCTGCGCGACGCGGGCGAAAAAGACGGAGCCAAAAAACTCGCCAAGCAACAGCTGGAGTTCGAGATCGAGGAGTACGCCGAGCGGGCGAAAAATTATCCGACCGACCTGGGGATAAAGTACGAGCTAGGTCGCAGACTTCTGTTGGCAGGGCGGTACGACGACGCCATAGGCTCGCTGCAGCAAGCTCAGCGCGACCCTCGCCGTCATGTGTCGGTTATGAATTACCTGGGCCAGGCTTTCATGAAGAAGCAGTGGTGGCAGGAAGCTATCGACACCTACGAGAAAGTTACCCAGGGCGATTTGTCGGAGGACAGGCTAAAGGAAATCCGCTACAACCTGGGCTGTTGCTACGAACAGCTCGGCGACCTGACCAAGGCCCAGGAGCAGTTCTCGCACGTGGCACAGGTGGACTTCAACTTCAAAGACGTCCGCCAACGAGTCGAAGCCATCCGAACCAAAATCAGCCAACAGAAACAATAACGCCCAGCCCCGGACTTTACCGCGAAAGAACGCAAAGATAAAAAAGTAATCGGTAGTCAGTAGTCAGCTATTGGTAAAAGCAAAAAATTATCGTAACCGTTCACGGTTATAAAAAACATGGGCCAGACGCCCATGCTACGCATGGCTACCCCGCATACAACTGCGGTGTAGCCATGCCAATCGATCCTCATTTGTATCGCTACGGACAGATGACGACTTCCGTGCGGGTGGTTGTGCTGCCCGGGACGTCATAGTACCAGTTGCGAAGGATTCTCGTGTCCTGGTAGTCGTCGTAGCTGGTTCTGCAGGGCCTGACGTAGACCGGTCTCTCGATTATCACCGGGTCGTTGTAGTAGTACGTTCGGCTGTTGGCCAGGTTCGCGGCCGACCAGGCTATGTTGCCGATAGTCCAGCCAAAGTTCACCCAGTCATTGCCTCGGCGATGCCGTCTGTAATATCGCCTACGGTCCCGACGATGATGTCGCTTGCCGCGATACTCGTGCGACCGCTGGTGGGCATAATGTCGCCGATTGTGTCGGCCTCGCTCGACGCGACCCGACCGGGCGGATCTGGTATATCGGCCTCGGTCTCGATGACCTCTGCCAGCCTGGGCGTCGGCGGGCAGGAGCAGCACCGAGCCGAAGAGGAACACGCAGACCAATAAGACACCTGAAATTCGCCAACTCGTGATTGTCTTGTTTTCTCGCAACATTTCGCACATCCTTTCTCCCTGGCCTGGTGCCGGGGAACTGTGATTGCCCAGCCAACCCTGGCTGACGCTTTTCTCAGCATGATAGACACGCCCCAGGCAGAAAGGTTTGTAGCCTCCCAAAAGACCTTCCGGAAAAACCCCTTGGAAATGGCGAAAAATACGCGTAAAATCTCGGCCATTCGTAGTGAAAAATTTTCTGGAGATACTCACCTGCTTCAACAAAGGAATATTATGACTTTCAAAGTAGCTGTAGTTGGCGTTGGGCGGATGGGGAAACATCATGCCCGGACATTGCATCAGATGGATTCCGCGGAGCTGGTTTGCGTGGTGGACTCCAACGAAGCTGCTGCCCAGGCTGTGGCCAAGCAGCGGGACTGCCAAGCTCTGACGGACGTCGCCCAGGCGGTGGGCATGGTGGACGCAGCTATTATCGCTACGCCCACGACGACGCACCTTAGCGCAGCTAGGCCTTTCATCGAAGCTGGTAAGCCTGTACTCATCGAGAAGCCTTTCACCGACGACCCCGAAGCCGGCCAAGCCCTTATCGACCTGGCTCAGAAACTCGGCACGAGCGTGCAGGTCGGTCATACCGAGCGGTTCAACTCAGCCAGTCTGGCTATGCAAAAATACGACATCCACCCGAAATTTATAGAAGCCCACCGCATCAGCCCATACACGTTTCGCTCAGCTGACGTGGGCGTCGTGCTGGATATGATGATCCACGATATCGACCTGGTCGGCATGCTCGTGGGCAGCGAGGTCGTCGATATCCAGGCCGTCGGCGTGAACGTGATAGGCCAAAGCGAAGATATCTGCAACGCCCGTCTGCAATATGCCAATGGTTGCGTCGTGAACCTCACCGCCAGCAGGCTTGCGATCAAAACCGAACGCAAGATGCGAATTTTCTCCGAGCAGGCCTACCTTTCAGTGGACTATGGCAAGAATTGCGGCGTCGTTATCACGAAGGAAAAAAACCTCGACATGATACAGATGGCCCGGGAGATGAACGTCGATGATATCGCTGAGCTAGCTCAGTCGGTGGACTTCAAAGACCTGATTACGGTCGAGGAAATCGTTCCAGACGCCTCTGCGGACCCGCTGACCAGACAGGCAGAAGCCTTCGGGCGAACCGTCATGGAAGGCGTGCCGCCAATTTGCTCAGCCAGCGACGGGCTTGTAGCGGTGCGAATAGCCAGCGACATTGTCCGCGGCGTGCAAGGCCATCGCTGGGACGGCAAGGAGTCGCCCCGGGCTGGGCTGGATATTATCCGGAAATGATTGAAAAAAAGGCTTGTGAAAAAAAACATTTTTTTGCAAAAAAAGGCTTGCAAGTTACCGGTTGGCACGCTATAAATAGTGTAGGCTCCTCGGTCATGAAAGGTACAACTATCAGGGCCGAGTTTTCGGCGATGGGCTCCCCTCCCCCGTCGCCGTTTTTATGCGCTGACGGGGGGGGCGGTCAGTTAACCAGTCGACCAGTTTTTTAACGCATTTCTGTTGAATTGGCTGACGTTCTATGGCATACTGCCTTGTCGCTTATGGAAAAACTATATCATAGGAGCATTGGACAAATGGCCCGTCAAGTACCCCAACGCAATAAACTCCAACTTATTCTGCTGGTTACCTTTGCCATTCTCTTCGTCATCGCTGCGATTCTGGCGATACTTGGGCTGGTAAACTACGACCAGGCCAATCGGCAAAACCAGGAACTGACCACCCGCCTGGACGACCTCCAGCGCGACAACGCCAAGCTCCAGAGCGACACGGACGAGCTGGTAATGCTCATCACGGGCAAGGCTGGCACGGTCGCCGGGGCCAAGGCTGCTGCCAAGACAGCCTATCTCAACACCGACGAAGCTGGCGGGCTGGCGATGGAACTTGTTACCCTGGCCCAGGCCGAGAGGGACAAAGTCGAACTTATCGCCAAGCTCAACACGCGCATCGCGGAGCAACAACAGCAACTTGAACTGCAAAAGAAGCTCCAGGCTGAGCTTGCCCAGGCCCGCGAGAAAGACCTCAAAATTTTCCAGGAGAAGGAAGCCAAGCTAAATGCCGCACTCGTCGAAGAGCAGAAAAAACGAGGCGAGGTTTTCACCCAGGCCAAGGGCAATGTCGTCCGAACGCGCAAAAGCCTTCAGCGGACGATTCGGGCGCAAACCAGACGTATCGAGAAACTCACCGAAGACAACCAAGCCAAGACCAACGAGATAACCAAGCTCCGGAACCAGATAGACAAGCTCACCCGCACATCCCGCTCCGGCGCGGAAGTTACGCTCGTTCCGGGCGGCAGAATCCGCAAGCTCGTGCGGGCTGACGGGATATGCTACCTCGACAAGGGCACAGCTGACGGCGTTCAGCGAGGGATGACCTTCGCTGTTTACCCGGCCCAGGCTAGCGGTACTATCGACGCCAAGTCCAAGGGTTCGATCCGGGTCTCGCGCCCGATGGCTGACATCAGCGAATGCGTTATTGTGGATGACGACCCAGCCAATCCGATAGTCCAGGGCGATATTATCTCCAACATCGCCCACCAGGCTTCGCGAGTGCGGGTGTTTGTCGTAGCTGGGGTTTTCGACCTCCACGCTACGGGCCAGGCTACCAGCCGAGACGCGGAAGAAGTCAAAAATGTCATCCGCCAGGCTGGGGGCAAGGTCGCGCCGAAAATCACCGTGCAGACCGACTATGTAGTTCTGGGTGTCGAGCCTGCCAAGCCAATCGCCCCAGCGGACGACGCACTCGAGGCTACCCGCAAAGCTTATCAGCGACAGCTGAAACAGTATAACGACTATGTCGCACTGAAAACCCAGGCCAAGACCATGGGCATTCCGATCCTCAACACTAATCGCTTTATCGAGCTGACAGGCTACAAGCCTGACCCCCAGGCAAACTAAACCACTGCACTGCTACCCCGACGGCGGGGTGTATACGCAAAGCAACCAGACCAGAACCGTTCTGACCGAGAGCAAAATCCCATGAAACTTTCACAACGAATCCAACAGGTGTCAGCCAGTCCAACCATCGCGATAACAGGCAAAGCCAAAGCTATGCAAGCCGAGGGCATAGACGTGGTGAGTTTCGGAGCCGGCGAGCCTGACTTCGACACGCCGCAGTTTATAAAGGACGCCGCTGCTGAGGCACTCCAGGCTGGGGACACCAAGTACACCCCGCGATCAGCCGTCGCCCTGAAAAAAGCCATCGCAGCCAAGCTCACCGGCGAGAACAATATCCCGACCGAACCCGGCGAGGTAATCGTAACCTTCGGCGGTAAGCACGCACTCTACGAAGCGTTCCAGGTTCTGTTGGACCCGGGCGACGAGGTGCTTATCCCCGCGCCATATTGGGTGAGCTATCCCGAGCAAGTGAAACTCGCTGGCGGGGTGCCCGTGATTCTGGAAACCACGCCGGAGGATGGCTTCAAAATCAAGCCAAGCCAAATAACCCAAGCTGCGAAAAACGGCGCGAAAATCCTCGTTCTGAACTCGCCCGGCAACCCCACTGGCGTGATGTACACCCCCGCTGAACTCCAAGCTATCGCAGAGGCTGTGTTGAAAACCGAGCTGATAGTTTTCGCGGACGAAATCTACGAAAAACTCATCTACGACGACAAGAAGTTCGTCTCGTTCGCGTCGCTGGACGCGAGGCTCCCCGCCCGAACCCTGACTTTCAATGGCCTGGCCAAGACATTTTCCATGACGGGCTGGCGACTGGGCTGGGTGGCAGGCCCGAAAGACGTCATCGGCGCGATGGGCAGGCTACTAAGCCATGAGACGACCAACCCGGTGAGTTTTGCCCAGGCCGGTGCCCTGGCGGCTTACACCTATCCGGGCGCAGCTGGCGTGGTCGAGGATATGCGAAAAGAGTTCGCCGCCCGCCGCGGCCACATGTTGGAACGTCTGCGAGCCTTGCCGCAGGTTAGCTGCATCGAGCCTGACGGTGCGTTTTACTGCTTCCCGGACATCAGCGCCCACTTTGGCAGAACGCTTGGCGGCGTGGAAGTAACAGACTCGCTAAGTTTCGCCGCCGCTGCCCTGCAAAGCGCCAAGGTCGCCCTCGTCCCGGGCATAGCCTTCGGCGAAGACCGCTGCGTCCGCCTGAGCTTCGCAACCAACATGAAAAATATAGACAAAGGCCTGGACCGCCTGGCCGAGCTGCTGACATAATCGCAGAAGTCGCGGAGGGTGGGTGGTTTCCGAGGAACGAGGGGTTCACCCAGGCAGAAACCGTAGGCCCGGCAAGGGCGGGAGATGTATACTTTGGCTGTAACGCGAAACAGAATCGAAAAAAATCTCAAGCTAATCCGTCAGGATATCGTCGCAGTTGCCCAGCGAGTTGGTCGCGACCCGGCTGAGGTGTCCATTGTCGCGGTAACCAAAGCTGTCGATGTCGATACCATTAAGAATGTGCTCGACGCTGGGCTGTTGGACCTGGGTGAAAACCGCGTGGGGCAACTCACCAGCCGAGTTGAGGATATTGACGCCTATGTCAAACGCCGGCGGAATCCGCTGCCAGGTCCGGTGCGATGGCACATGATAGGCCATCTCCAACGAAACAAGGTCAGGCCGACCCTGGCCTGTGGCGCGACGATCCACTCGGTCGACTCGCTCCGCCTGGCTGAGGAGATAAGCCAACGCGCTCGCAAGGCCAAGCTGACCGTCGATATCATGCTGCAGGTAAATTGCTCGCAGGAACAGCAGAAGCATGGCATAGCGGTCGGAGCTGGTGGCCACTTAGCTGAGATGATAGCAGCCATGCCGAACCTTCGCTTGATTGGCCTGATGACAATGGGGCCGACGGGCGCCGACCCGCAAGAGTCCCGCAACAGTTTTTCCAGGCTGAAGTTTATCTTCGATGAAATCAAAAAAGCCAAAATAGGCGGGCGAGCGTTTCGGCACCTCTCGATGGGCATGAGCGGCGACTACACCATAGCTGTCGAACAAGGCGCCACAATCCTAAGAATAGGCTCAGCCCTGTTCGCATAGTAGCATGGACGCCCATGCCACGAAAACACAGCCGAGGGCGGCTGTGCTACATGCCTATCAATCTTCGCTTGGCAGGATGATGTCGTTGTAGCTTTGCGGGTATTTTTCGTGCCAGGCCCAGGCGTGTTGGACTATGGTTTTCAGTTCGGGATAGTCAGGCTTCCACCCAAGCTTCGCCAAGGCTCGCTTGCTGGACGCGACCAGTCTGTCCGGGTCGCCAGGCCGACGCGGAACCACCTCCGCTGGGATATCGCGCCCCGTAACTTCCCGACACGTCTGGATAACCTCGCGCACGGAAAACCCCTCGCCATTGCCCAGATTATAAACCCCCACACTGCCAGCCTGGATCGCGTCGATGGCAAGGACGTGCGCCTTGGCCAGGTCGCAAACGTGAATATAATCACGAATACACGTGCCATCCGGCGTGTCGTAGTCTTCGCCGAAGATTTTAATGTCCGCCCGCTGCCCCAGCGCGACCTGGAGCACCAGCGGTATAAGGTGCGTCTCGGGCGAGTGGGCCTCGCCGATTTCACCCGACGGGTCAGCTCCGGCTACATTGAAATATCGCAGAGCGACCAGGCCCAGATTGTAAGCCTGGGCGTAGGCCCGCAGCATATATTCCACGCACAGCTTGCTCGCGCCGTACGGGTTTATGGGGTCCAGCCTGTCGTCTTCCTCGATGGGCACTCGCTCGGGCGTGCCGTAGACCGCTGCTGTCGAGCTGAAGACCAACTTGCCCACGCCGCAGTCGCGCATCGCGTCCAGCAGGGTCAGGCCAATGACCGTGTTGTTGGCAAAATACTTCGCAGGCTTGATGACTGATTCGCCAGCCTCGATAAACGCAGCCAGGTGAATCACCGTGTCGATATTGTAGTCTCGCATCGCGCATCGCAAAGCCAGGCCGTCCGCAACATCCGCTACGACCAGCTCGACGTCGTCCACCGCTTCGACGTGGCCTTTGCAAAGATTATCGTACACCACGGGCCTGTGCCCCGCAGTCTGAAGCGCCCCCGCGACATGCGAGCCTATATAACCAGCCCCGCCAGTAAGCAATACATTCATCGTCAGCAATCCTTTCAATCCAACTCGGACACTCAGCCCAATCAGCCAGCCCAA
>JAOZNE010000003.1:23902-31903 GCA_029933955.1 Phycisphaerae bacterium | reverse complement strand
CAAGTTTATAATGTCTCAGCGAAAACGCCGTTATTCGAGTTCCGATTTTCATTCTCTACTCCTCAACATGTAATTCAAAAATCGAGCGTATCATAGCATCTCTGAATCAGACGCTGCGAGTTAGATTTTTTTCATAGGAGCCAATTGTAAAAGTCTATACGAGTGCAATGCCCGATTATGGGGCGGTGTACACCATGTACACGCCGCCAAGCAGGACAAGCAGGCCGCAGATTTTCTTCAGCACGATAGCACCTCTGGATCGCTCGTTCCAGTTGAGATATTTCTGCACCAGCCCTGTGCTCGTGCCGGCAAGTACGATTACCGAGCAGTGCCCCGCGCCGTATATCAGCAGCAGCAGGGCGCCGTATGCAAAATTGCTCGATGCCAACTTAAAGGCTATGGCCAACATCGGGGCCATGTATGCGAAGGTGCATGGCCCCAGTGCAACACCAAAAACCAGGCCGAGTACGAAGGCTGCCAGCAGGCCCTTTCGTTTCATGCCCACCTTGCCGGGCCCGGACCAGGGCATGGGAATTATATCGAGCAGGTGCATGCCGACGAGGAAGAAAATCCCGGCTACGATGTAGTTGCCGTATCGTCCGACATCGCCCATCATGCGTCCAGCTGCGGCTGTGATGGCCCCGATGAATGCGATGGTCGTGAGAATACCCACCGCAAAGAGCGTCGAGATTACAAACGCCCGCCTCGTGGGAACTTGGCCCTGCTCGTCTATAAACCCCACTATCAGCGGGATGCTCGCCAGGTGGCAGGGACTCAGCAAAATGCTCAACACGCCCCAGAGGAAGGCGGCTCCAACGGCAATTGAGCCCGTGCCCTCCACAGCCCTGCTCAGCAATGTAAAGAGTTGTTCCATGTCGTTTTCACTCCCGGCGGGCCGGTTCGCCCGTCACGCCGTTGGGCTTGTCGGCGAGGTCAATACCAAGTTTTTTCCACTTTGCAAGGATATCCTGTTTCGACATAAAACCTTCGTGCCGCCAGAGTTCTCGCCCGGCTGCGTCGTAGAAAATCTGAGTTGGTATCATGCGGACGCCAAACTTTTTGCCGATATCCCGATTTTCCCAGACATCGTAAAAATCCACGCGAAGTCGACCTGCGTACTG
Source organism: Phycisphaerae bacterium (assembly GCA_029933955.1). Lineage (GTDB taxonomy): Bacteria > Planctomycetota > Phycisphaerae > SM23-33 > SM23-33 > B1-G9. The sequence continues at coordinate 30,782 of JAOZNE010000003.1, read as the reverse complement.
GGCTTTCAACTCCTCCAGAATCGGGGCCATCATCCTGCATGGAATGCACTTGCCAGCTCCCAAATCTACCAGCCGCGGCAGAGGCCTGACATCCCTGGCAGGCGGCGCTGGGCTATGGACGCCAGCCTCGGGACCGGCCGTGGTGGGATTTACTTGACTCGCCTTCCAGGTCAGTATGCCACCGACCGAGGCTGCAAGCACAAGCACGATTCCAATTTTCATAACTTTATTCATGGCCTACAAGTCCTTTCCGCTTGGGATAGAGCCTTTTTCCCATTTTGCACATCCGCCACGCGGGGCCTTTGACACATTGCACAGCGTACAGCAGGCCCGTTCCCAAACCCGCGAGGAACCCCGCACTGGCTGCTCCACCCGGACAGCTCGGCGAACCGCAGCAGGGGCACGCCGAGCCACCGGCCAGCAGGGCGAACAAGCCGCCCCAGTAACCAAGGAAACGCACAAGCGTCCTCACTAATCTGGATTTCAAAAAACCAGAATGCCTCATTTCGGATTTCCAATGGGACACCGCCGCCGGCATCAGGCCAAGGGGCCAAATTACACCAGCATGGCCTGGATAGCCTGGGCCTCCGGCACCTTGCCGAGAACTTTAACCTCGCCATCGACAGCCAGGGCTGGGGTCATCATCACGCCGAACTTCATAATCTCGTTGATATCCGTAACCTTTTCGATTTCATACTCGATACCCATCGCCTTGGCAGCATCTTCGACAGCAACAGCAAGCTGCTCGCACTTGGGACAACCCGTACCCAAAATCTGTAGCTTCTTCATAAAACGCACTCCCATATAAAAAAACGCAACACATGCAATAGACCCAGCATTAGTGTCTATCAGTGTTTATTCGTGGTTCTTTTTTGCGTGAACGCTGACAAAAATTTCTAGAAAAACGAGCCGTATGCTATGCCGGAAATCGTCGCCATCACGACCACCAGCGAAACGAAGACGATGGTTTTTTCCGTGCCCATGATGCTGCGAATGACCAACATATTAGGCAAGGAAAGCGCCGGGCCTGCCAACAACAACGCCAAGGCTGGGCCCTTGCCCATCCCCGCGCCGATCAGGCCTTGGAGAATCGGCACTTCCGTCAGCGTTGCGAAATACATAAAAGCTGCGAATATGCTGGCGAAGAAGTTCGTCCAGACGGGCCAAATTGCCCGGGCGAAACTTTCGAACGCCCCGCCGCCCCAGCCTGTGATAGCGAAAAAAGTGTCAGGCGAATCGCCCACGAGCATCTGCACATATTTTCCGGGGATGACACCCTCATGCCCTGGCCTGCCCAGCAAGAAACCAGCCACCAGCACGCCGAAAAGCAGCAGCGGCAGAATCTGCCTGGCAAAGCTCCATGTTGCCTCGAACCAGTCGCCAGCTTCGCCTTTTTGGCTGGCTGTGATGACGGATAGCCCCACCACGCCGGCGGCGAACGGAATCATTACCCATAGGCCTTCCGTCGGCAGCACGATGGCCAAAACCGCCGGCGCGATGCCCGCAGCCAGAACCTTCCACCACCGTATGCCGAACCATAAAATCAGCACTACTCCAAGGGCCAAGGCAAAGCCTGCCGTGATTGGCCACTTTGCGGCATAGATGCTCTGCCACAGGCCTGTTGGCGAGGCGGGCCTGCCCCAGTTGGCAAAGACCAGCACGCCGACCATGACGAAAAAGAAAATCGCGTTTTGCCACAAAGGCCTGGCAACTTGCGGCTCGGGCATATCAGCCTGGTCTGTAGCCTTGGCAAGCTCCTCCTTGCGGTATATCAGGTGCATGATCAAGCCGATGACGATACTGAAGACAATCGCCCCCACCGCGCGTGCGATACCAAGTTCCAGCCCGAGAATTCGAGCGGTGAGGATTATCGCCAGGATGTTGATAGCCGGGCCTGAATACAGAAACGCCACCGCCGGGCCAAGCCCAGCGCCCATCCGCCAGATGCCCGCGAACAACGGCAAGACCGTGCAGGAACAAACCGCCAATATGCTGCCCGACACGCTCGCCACCCCGTAAGCCAGCACCTTGTTAGCCTTGGCTCCGAGATACTTCATCACCGAAGCCTGGCTGACGAACACGCCGATTGCCCCCGCTATGAAAAACGCCGGCACCAGACACAGCAGCACATGCTCCCGCGCGTACCACCGGGCCAAGTGAAGGGATTCGCTTACCCCGCCGGAAAATCGGCTCCAGTCCACCGGTAACCAAAAGAACGCCGCAAACACCACCACGATGCCAACCAGATGCTTCCACTGTTGTTTCCAGTCTATCATCGAACTACCACCCATTAGATGAGTTTGTTACAAAAGAATCACCTATTAAACAAAAAAACAAAAAAAACCCAGCCCTACAATGTCCTCAGCAGCATCGCCGCATCCTTTGCCTGGGCGCGAATTACGCCGTCGATACACTTCATAAAGTTCAGGATACATGTTGTCCGCAGGGAGTACATCATCCGCAAGCCATCTTTCCGCTGGCTGACGAGTCCGGCCTGCATAAGCACTCCCAAATGCCGCGAGACATTGGATCGTTTCGCAGCCACATGGTTTGTGATATCGCAGACGCATTGCTCGCCGTCTTTGAGAAAATCGATAATCGCCAGACGAATCGGATTTCCCACCGCTGCGATAATGTCCGCTTTGAGTTTGTAAAGGCGTTTCTCTTCTGAATTCACAGCCTGGTCTCCGATATTATGTTACCAATCGCTCACATACTATCATCCCAAAAACCCTTTTGCAACAGGCAAACTTATTTTGTAACAATATTTTTTTGGCTCGGCTGGCGCATCCAGGCCTGGTATCCCGCTTGGTTCTGCCAGCCCTTCAACGGACGGCTCGCCAGCGTCGTTCCGCTGTTCCTGCCGGGCGGTATTGCCGGCCTCGTCAAACTGCAAGCTGCGAGCGAACCGCGTCAGTTCGTAAATTTTCCCGAGCGACGACGGATTGAACACGCCATTGGGGTCGTGCTCGTTGACCACCCCCACGACGATCATATCGTGCAGGTCCATCCGCTAATTGTTTTTTGACTTCTCCCAGATTTCCCACTTTGGCAGCCTCTTGAATACTCATGCAGCCAGCCAGGAAAACCGGAACCAACACCTACAAAAATACACCCGTAGCACACTTGATCATTGACAACATTTTTTTGTTCATTTCTGATCTCCCAATATTTTAAGTTCTGACATATTTAAGCCCCACAACCACGGCACCCGGGCCAATAGCTCTTGCGGGGGCAAGTTTTTATCCGCCGTTGAGATGCGATTTCAGGTATTGGCCTGTGTAGCTGGCGGGGTTTTTGGCTACCTGCTCTGGCGTGCCCTGGGCTACGATGGTTCCCCCGGCGTCGCCGCCTTCGGGGCCTAGGTCGATAATCCAGTCGGCACATTTTATGACGTCGAGATTGTGCTCGATAACGATAATCGTGTTGCCCAAATCAGCCAGTCGGTTTAGGACGTTCATGAGGTTATGGATATCCGCGAAGTGCAGGCCTGTCGTCGGCTCGTCCAGCACATAAAGCGTATGGCCTGTCGCGCTCTTGCCCAGTTCGCTGGCGAGTTTCACGCGCTGGGCCTCGCCGCCGGAGAGCGTGGTGGAGTTTTGGCCCAGCTCGACGTAGCTGAGTCCCACGTCCGACAGCGCCCGCACGAGTTGCTTGATTTTCGGGAAGCTGTCGAAGAATCCCAACGCCTCTTCGATTCGCATCTCCAGTACGTCGGCGATGGTTTTGCCCTTGTATTTTACCTCGAGCGTTTCTCTGCCATACCTGGCGCCTTTGCATTCCTGGCAGGTTACGTAGACGTCGGGCAGGAAGTGCATCTCGATTCGTTTGACGCCCTGGCCCTGGCAGGATTCGCAGCGACCGCCCTTCACATTAAAGCTGAATCGGCCCGGCTTGTAGCCTCGGATTTTCGCCTCGCGCGTTTTGGAAAACAGCTGGCGGATGTGGTCGAACACGCCGGTGTACGTCGCCGGGTTGCTCCGGGGCGTCCTGCCGATGGGCGACTGGTCGATCTCGATGACCTTGTCGATTTTGCCCAGACCCAGGATTTTATCGAACTGCCCAGGCCTGTCTTTCGAGCTATACAGCCGGCGTTTCATCGCCCGCAACAACGTCTGGTTTATCAGCGTGCTCTTGCCCGAGCCGCTCACGCCCGTAACGCACACAATGCCGCCCAGCGGAAATCGCACGTCGATCCCCTTGAGGTTATGCTCCCGACAGCCCTTCAGCTCCAGGCTATTTCGCACGGTGGTTTTCCGCCGGGCTGAGGGGGTTTCGATAGCCAGCTTGCCCGAGAGATATTTGCCCGTCAGCGACTCCTCCGCGGCAAGAATATCCTCCAGCGAACCCTGTGCGACGACTCGCCCGCCATGGCTTCCCGCAGCTGGGCCTATGTCGATTATCTCGTCAGCTATGCGGATCGTGTCCTCGTCATGTTCAACGACGATAACCGTATTGCCCATATCCCGCAGCGACTTAAGCGTGCCGATGAGCCTTCGATTGTCGCGTTGGTGCAAGCCTATCGTAGGCTCGTCGAGGACATAGCAAACTCCCACCAGTCCGCTGCCGACCTGCGTAGCCAGGCGAATTCGCTGGGCCTCGCCGCCGGAGAGGGTGGCGCTGGTGCGGTCGAGCGAGATGTACCCCAGCCCGACGTCAGCCAGGAACTTCAGGCGGTGGGATATCTCGCGGAGTATCATCTCCGCTATCTGCGTCTTCTCCTCGTCCAGCGTCAGGCTCTCGAAAAACGCCCGCACGTCGTGAATGCTCATGGACACGACGTCCTGGATATTCCGCTTGCCGACGGTAACAGCCAGGCTGGCTCGACGGAGCCTGGCCCCGCCGCAAACCTTGCAAGGCTGCTCGGACATGAACCCGTGCAGCCGCGACTTGACGAATTCGCTGTCGGTCTTTTTCCATCGCCTGTTGAGGTTCGGTATCACGCCCTCAAAGCTCCCGTCCTCGTCGCCGTAGAGTAGCTGCTTGCGGGTCTCGCCGGGCAGGTCGCTCCATGGCGTTACCGCTGAGACACCGTGGGTTTTGCAGAATCGTCTTATCATGCGGTTGTAAAAAATGTTCATTCGCTTCCCGCCATGCCGCCAGGCGTCGATGGCGCCCTGGGTCAGCGAGAGCGTGTGGTCCGGCACGATCAGGTCCGGGTCGAACTCCGGTATCGTGCCCAGCCCGTCGCATTCGCTGCACGCGCCATAGGGCGAATTGAAGCTGAACATCCGCGGAGCCAGCTCGGGCAGGTTCACCTCCGGGTGTTTCGGACAGGCGTAGGTGGCACTGAAAAGCCAATCCTTCCAGGCGGTGTAGTCGATTTTCTCCCGCTCGTCGCCAGGCTCGTCAGCGGGCGATTTTTCCGAGGCAGGCTCGTGGGTTATAACCACAAGCCCCGCTGCCAAATCCAGCGCCGTCTGGATGCTGTCAGCCAGCCTGATGCGGACGGACTCCTTGAGCACCAGCCTGTCCACGACGACCTCGATAGTGTGCTTCTTGTTCTTGCTCAGCTCGGGCAGGGCCTTGAGGTCGTGCATCTGGCCGTCGATTCGCACGCGGACGAAACCCTCGCGCTGCACATGGGAAAGAATCTCGGCGTGTAGACCCTTCTGGCCTCGCACGACCGGGGAGAGCACCATAAACTTCGTAGCCGGGGGCAAGGTCATAATCGCGTCGACCATCTGCGTAACGGTCTGGCTGGTGATAACCTTGCCGCATATCCAGCAGTGCGGCAAGCCAACCCGGGCGAAAAGCAAACGCAGGTAATCGTATATTTCAGTCGTCGTAGCAACGGTCGACCGCGGATTCGAACTGCCCGACCGCTGTTCGATAGCGACCGTTGGCGGCAGGCCCTCAATGTGTTCGACGTCGGGTTTGGACAACTGGGCCAGGAACTGACGAGCATAGGCGGAAAGCGATTCGACATATTTGCGTTGGCCCTCGGCATAGAGTGTGTCGAACGCGAGGCTGGATTTTCCCGAGCCGCTCAGGCCCGTAATAACGACCAGCCTGTCGCGCGGAATGCGGACGTCGATGTTCCGCAGATTATGCTCCTTGGCTCCGACGACGACGATTTCCCGCCTGGGCCGAGGGGGGACTTTGTTTTGCCGCGCAGAAGCCCGCGAGCTAGCCTGCTTACTCGCAGCCTTGCCCTTGGCGGGAACCTTAGCTTTAGCGGGAACCTTAGCCCTGCTCCCGGTCGATGTTGTACTTTCCTTTTTTGCCATAGCGATAGAACCCTGCATGATACCACGCCCAAGCCAATTCGACAAGGATTTTGGAAATGCTTTGGATTTTGGAAATACGCGTCAATACAAGGTGGAAATGTCCGGCGTAATACGAGCAGGCGTAATATGAGCATTGACCTGCCGGGCGAAAGTGGATAGACTCATCGGCTGAATTATCTATTGTGTTGTTGCAGCCTGGGCCCCGAGCGGGGCGTGAGTTGAAATAAACGAGGAAGAAGAATGGTTATTCAAGATTGGTCCGATGATATTATCGTCGCCGATTTGGCGGACGATCCACAATTTACCGACGAGATAGTCGCCCTGATGGACAGGCTCGAAAGCGATCCTAAAAACGTCGTGCTGAACTTCGGCGCGGTGGGCTTCGTCAACAGTTCGAATATCGCCAAGCTGCTCAGGCTGCGGAAAATCATGATTGCCTCCGGCTGTAAGCTCGCGATTTGCGACGTCAACACTCAGGTCTGGGGCGTCTTACTGGTAACAGGCCTGGACAAAATATTCACCTACACCAACGACGTAATGACCGCCCTGGCTACGCTGCAACTGGAAAGCTAGGGGGAAAAGTTATCAGTGGTCAGTTATCAGTTATCAGTAAAAGCAAAAAAAGAAAAACTGGATGTGTGTTTCTTCTT
>JAOZNE010000003.1:13702-23802 GCA_029933955.1 Phycisphaerae bacterium | reverse complement strand
CTTCTGACTCCTGACTTCTGCCTACTTTTTATTTCTTTGTATGGCTGCCAGTTTTTCTGGCGAGAGAATTGCTATCGCTTCGGGAGGCACCTGGCCTCGGAACGACTCGCGATGTCGCCCGAACTTCCCAGCCAGGCTTTGCTGACAGAATTCGCACAGGGCAGCAGCTTCGCCCTCGACGCCCATGTTCTCCAGCTGTTCGATCTTGGTTTGCAGAGCGGACTCGTCCTCGAACAGCTCCGACAGTGCTCGGCGAAGCTCGAGTTCCTCGTCCCGTTTCAGCCCGGCTGAGGCTACGCCCGCTTCGTGCACGCCTCGGACAGACGGGGCAGTCCAACCATAGTCTTCGGTGAAAAAATTCGTGAATGGCGGCACGTCCCGCCGAACCGGCGTCCGCGGGCCTATGCGGGCATATCGGCCTATCGTCACAAAGTGGTGCGCGCCGGACATATCCTCCATCACCGCTCCGTCTCGCACAAGGATATGGCCTGCCAACTGTACGACCCGCCCAAGATGCACGCCATTGTCCACGAAACAATCGTGAGCAACATGCACACCTTCGAGCAGCGTATTATCGTCGCCGATTCTGGTAACATATCCGCCAGGCTCGGTGCCAATGTGAATGGTAACGTTCCGCCCGATGCGATTATTGTGGCCTATCACCAACAGCGAGTCGGCTCCGCGATATTTGAGGTCTTGCGGCGCAGCCCCCAGAACGCAGCCGTCGCCAATGACGTTGCCCGAGCCTATGGTCGTGTTGCCCGTAACGGTAACTCTTCTGCCCAGCACGCTGCCCGGGCCTATGGTAACATCAGGCCCGATTACGCAGAAAGGCCCGACCGTCGCGTCAGGGGCAACGCGGGCTGAGTGGTGTATGTTGCTTTGGCTGGGGGAGGTTTTAGACATCGTTGCCCTCGCCGGGTTTGCAGGCTTGGAGATATTTCACCAGCGTCTTGACATATTGATTGGCCTGGCCATCCGAGGCCAGTTGTTCCAGGGCGTCGGTTTTCATTTCGCCCGAGCCGTTGAACAGCTCGCGGAACGCCCGCTTGAGCGACCGGATATCTTCCTCGCCAAAGCCACACTGTTTGAGGTTATGGCTGTTGACGCCGCGGACGCGATACGGCGAGCCTTGGATCATCGCGAACGGCGGAGCGTCGTGGTCTACCTGCACATAGCCCGCGGTGAACGTATAGGCCCCGAGCCTGACGCTACGGTCGACGAAGCTAAAGGCACTGGTGCGAACGTAGTCCTCGATGATGGCTTCCTCCGCGATATGCGTGCAATTGGCGAAGATACAGTGGTCGCCAACTTGTGTAGCTGGGCCTACCTGACAGGCTATCATGACGAGGTTGTCGTTGCCGACGCGGGTGGGTTGCTTGGCTGAGCCTGCGTAGATAGTCGCGTGTTCGCGGAGATTGTTAGCCGAGCCGAGATGGCAGACGCCCTGGGTTTCGTCGCCGTCGAGCGTCGCACCGATCACAGCCATGGGATATATATGGTTCAGCTCACCCAGCGTGGTCTTGCCCACGATGGTAACATTGTTCTCAATAACACAGCCTTTGCCGATTTTCACGCCCGAGCCAATATAACAAAAAGGCCCGACGACAACGTCTCGCGCGAGCTTGGCTCCTTTCTCAACAATACTATGTGGTGAAATATTTGCTTTGGCCATGCGTTTCCCTTCTGAATCCTGACTTCTGAATCCTGCCGTTATATTGGTTCACTATCGACTAGCATGAACTTTATTTCTGCTTCCGCTGCCAGTTCGTCGCCTATCATTGCTCGGCATTTGCAATGGCCTGTTCGCGTGCGTGCGTGCAGTGCTTCGGCGTGTAGCACAAGTTGGTCGCCCGGGCGGACTGGCCTGCGCATTTTCACGCGGTCCATACTCAATAGCACCGCTACCTTGCCGGTGTGTTCCAGCCTTCTGCCCAGCAAAATACCTGAAAGCTGGGCCATCGCTTCGACTATCATCACGCCGGGCATAATGGGCAGGGTGGGATAATGACCCTGGAAGAAAGGCTCGTTTATAGTAACGTTTTTTATGCCCACAGCCCGGCTGTCGCCCTCGATGGAAACTATGCGATCTATCATGAGGAATGGGTAACGGTGCGGCAGCAATCGCATTATTTTGCGGATGTCCATGACAGGCTCGCCCGCAAGCGACCCGGCGGACTCCTTGGCTGCAACGACCTCTGCCAGCCTGCGAACGAATTCATGATTCAACCCATGGCCACTGCGACAGGCGATAATTCGCCCACGCAATTTTCTGCCCAGCAAGGCAATGTCGCCGATGAGGTCGAGAATCTTATGGCGGACATGTTCGTCGGGGAATAACAGCTCATTTTCCAGCGGGCTATCGTCAGCCATGACCAACACGTCCGAGGCTGTGAGATGTTCGCCCAGGCCCATCGCCTGGAACTGCCTCGCTTCGCTCTCCAGCAGAAACGTTCGCGAGGGGGCTATCTGCCCGGCGAAGTCGTCCTTGCCGAGTTTGAAATCCATCAGCTGTTTGCCGATGCTGGGGATGGCGTATTCCAGGTCGTAGAGAATCTCCAGGCAGTCGCCAGGCCCGGGCAGTGCGGTTATCATAGCGTCGCCGTCGGATACCAAGATCGGCTCTTCAATAACGTGCAGCTCGCGCGGGAGGTCTTGTTCGTCCAGGCCCGCCTGGGCCAGAGCCTTGACGAAAGGCCTGGCCGAGCCGTCCAGCGAGGGCGTCTCCTCAGCTGAAACCTCGATTCGCAGGTTGTCGATGTCCGCTGCCCAAACCGCAGCCATGACGTGCTCGACGGTTTCCACAGCCACGTTGTCCTTGACCAGGCTGGTCGTGCGGTGAGGCCTCTGCGCGACGAAATCTATCTCCGCCGGTATCTCCACCTCCGAGGCCAGGTCCGTCCGGACGAACACCACGCCGGTGTCTTCCATAGCTGGACAAAACCGCAGCTTGCTTTTTTTGCCGCTGAACAGGCCTCGCCCTTCAACCGCTACGCTTTTCTTGATCGTTCGTTGTGGATTCAATTTTCTTGATCCTTTTTTCCATGTCCCGCACCTTGCTGAGCAGGTCGGGCAGTTTTTTCAGTGCGAAAAGTTCCCGCATAAATTGCTTGCCGTCCCTGGCTGGGGTTCCCGCCATCTGAGCGCCGCTCTGGGTAACGTTCTGAGCTATCCCAGCCCGGGCGCCGAATGTCGCGCCGTCTGCTATAAAAACATTGTCCGAGACGGACGTCCCGCCACCCATGACCACGAACGAGCCTAGCTTGCTGCTGCCAGCGATGCCGCTTTGGGCAGCCATGACACAGCCTGGCCCGATCTGCACATTGTGGGCTATCTGCACGAGGTTGTCTATCTTGCTGCCGGCGCCGATTGTCGTCGAGCCGAACTTGGCCCGGTCTACGCAGCAGCAGGCTCCGAGTTCCACGTCGTCTTCGATGATGACATTGCCCGCGTGAGGCACTCGCCAGTGCTTGCCGTCCTCGAAGAAATAGCCAAACCCGTCAGAGCCTATCACGGTGTTTGGCCCCACTCGAACCCGGCTGCCCAAAACGCAGCCAACCCGCACGACCACGCCCATGGACAAAAGACAGTCTTCGCCGATGACCACGCCCGCCCCTACGAACGCCCCAGCTGAAATAACCGAGCGGGCACCGATCTTCGCACCAGCCTGAACCACCGCGCACGGGCCTATAGCTGCGTCGTTGGCAAGCTGGGCCTGGGGGTCTACCGCAGCTGAGCTGTCCACGCCGGCCTGGCCGGCGGGGAAATTCAAACTGGCCAGGTGTCCCAGCAAACTTGCCATGGCACGGTTGACGCTGGCTACCCGCAGGAGAACCTTGTCGCAAAACGCCTCTGAAACTTCCGCGTCGTTTGGGACGATAACCGCCTGGGCCTGGCACGAGCTTAACTTGGCTAGACGCCTGGCGTCGAGAGCGAAACTCAGCTCACCCGCCCCAGCCTGGTCCATCGGCGACAGGGCGCGGATTTCCACACCCGCGTCGCCCTCGACCGTCGCGCCGATAAGCTCAGCTATTTCCCGAACTGTCATTGACTTGGGAAACATAAATGCGTTATTTCTTCTTGGTTATCCGATAGGTTTCGTCGAGCTTCTGCAGCACCGCCGCGGTAATGTCCAGGTCGCCCTGGCTGTAGAGCACTTGCCTGCTTCGGATTTTCATCACAAGTTCCTGGGCGTTGTTGGCTTCGATTTTCTTGGGGTTGAATTGCAGCACCAGGTCCAGCCCGCGTTCCTTGGCGACATCGGCAATGGCTTGGGATATCTGCTGGTTGAGGGTTTTGGTCATCGCCAGATGCTTGGAGAGAATTTTCCCCTGCTGCATCTTCTTCCAGACTTCCAGCTCGATTTTGGCCCGCTGGATTTTCTCGAACAGCTTGTCGTGCTCGGGCTTACCTTCGACATAGCCCTGGAGTTGCTGGCCGAGGTCTTCCAACTGGGCGACGCGCTTTTGGCCCTCAGCTACGAAGAGTTGACGCTCCTTTTCGAGGTCGTCGAGCATGTCCTTGGACCGCTGATATTTCGAGAACAGCTCGCCGATATCACAGAGGGCGACCTTGGCTGGGCCTATCGTTTTGGTAGCGAAGTTCTGGGCTCGCAACGTCCCCATGCCAACCAGGCAAAACGCCGCCAAGCCAACCAAAGCCAAAACCGCTACGTAAGTTCGTGTTCGTTTCATTGTGCTCGTACTCCTATAAAAAGTTTCGAATCCATAGCCGCAACCCGCAGCCACAGGGCAACTCCGCGGACGACCAGCCAGACAGTGTACCTCAACAGCTGGGCAATAGGCAAGTAGGGAATAGGCAATAGGAAAAAACAGCAGTCCACGAATTTCGAAGCCCGAATTAGGAATAACGAAGGAATGCCCAATGTCCAAATACCCAATGCCCAATGAAGAACCAATTCCCAATGCTCCCCCCGCGTCATTTTGAAAAACCAATGCGACCCCATGTCATTCCCGCCTGCGCGGAAATGGCAGGAGGAACCACCCAACCAATAAACCAGTCAACCAGTCAACCGGTCAACCAATAAACTGGCTGTCTACTCTTTTCGTATTTCGCAGCCTATCCTGGCCATTTGGTCGGGGAAACGGGCGAAGGTTTTTTTTACACATTCCGCGTCGTTGATAACGGTCTTGCCCTCTGCTATCAGCCCAGCCAGGGTCAACGTCATAACCATGCGGTGGTCGTGATGGCTGGCCTGGGTCGTGCCACACAATGCTGACTTGCGGATAACAAGCCCGTCGGGCCGTTCCTCTATATCAGCTCCCATAGCTTTCAGCGCGTTGCACATAGCTGTAATGCGGTCGCACTCCTTGCCCCGGCAAATCGTAGCGTTGGTAAGGGTGGTTTCCCCGCTTGCGACACAGCCAACCACCGCCAGGAGCGGCAGTTGATCGATGAAATCGTTGCAGTCGATAACCCGGCCTGTCAGCCCGCTCGCCCGGGCGATAATCGTTTCGCCCCGGGTCTCGATGTCAGCTCCCATCTGCCGGAGAACATCCATGACGATCTTGTCGCCCTGGCTGTCGTTCATGTCCATGCCGTCTATGCGAACCTCGCTGCCCGGCGTGATAATCGCCGCAGCCAGGGGGTACAAGGCTGCTGACCAGTCCAGCGGCACGTGGTAGTCAAACCCGTCCCACGTCCGGCAGCCTCGGACGCGGTACCGCTGGAAATTATCGTTGCTGAACTCCACGCCGCACCGCTCCAGCCACTCCAGCGTAACGCCTATCCAGGGCTTCTCGCCGGGGTTGTGCACCACCAGTTCCGTCGGAGCTTCCGCCAGGGCCGAGGCGATAAGCATGGCAGAGACGTGTTGCGAGTCGGCTCCGTCAAGCTCCGCCGAGCCGCCCCGCAGCCGGCCCCGCACGACCACTGGGGCGTGGCCATCGCCTTTAGTCGAGACCGCCCAGGCACCGAGTTGGCCTATCGCTCCCAGCAATGGCTCCATTGGCCTGATGTGTCGCAGCGACTTATCGCCGGTAAGCACGGTGTATCCATCGCAGCAGGCTCCCAGGGCGGTGAAGAACCGCAGGATAATTCCGCTGTTGCCGCAGTTGATAATGTTATCCGGCGTGCGAAGCTCCCCACCCGTGCCGATAACCTCCCATACCCCGCCAGCCTGCGGCTCGACCGAGGCGCCGAACATTTCCAGGGCTTCCGTGCCGAGCATCCAGTCATTGCTGACAGCTGGGGAGGCGATCTTACTGGCGCCCCTGGCCAGGCCTGCCATGAGCAAGGCACGAAACGAATGACTTTTATTAGGCGGTATCGTCGCCGACCCGCGCAAGCCCTGAGACTTCTCCACTATGAGGTTCATAAATGTTCCTTCTCAATAAACCGCAATCACGATGCCAGCGAAAGCCTAATTTTTTTGCTCAAAAAAACATTATGTGATTGACATTGTAACTTACTGGGTACCATACCTGATTGTAGGATCTGACATGGGTCCAGAACTCACAGTAGAATCCACCGGGCCCGTTCGCGGGCCCTTGTTTTTTTACCTGACCACTATTCCCTCGGGGTGGTTTCTGCTTGCTCAGCATTGCCTGGCAGGGTGGCTTAGAGATCGTCGTCGTCCAGGAAGGTTGATTTTTTCTTGGCTTTCCTGGGCTTGACTTTCTCCTTGGCTTCGACCCTATCTTTGCCCTTGGCTTCGACTTTATCTTCTGCCTGGTCGGGTGTTGTTGGTTTTTCTTCGGCTGCTTTTGAAGTTGCTTTTGGAGCTGCTGCTTTGGCTTGTTTTTCGCGGAGTTTTTGTTTTTTGTATTGGTCAAGCTCATCCCGCGTTACCATGGTGGTTTTTGCGTATAGCGCGATATTCGCTGCGATATCCATAGCGGCGGGGGGCATGTAGCTTTTCGCGTTGTATGCGGTGTGGCCATCCAGCGTGTCGTGCATGCCAAATCGCAAATAGGCTACGAGTATTCGCCCAGCGGCGTTTCTATATTCCATCACAGGCTCGACCGCTCGCGGGTGCGTCCGAATGAAGGCTCGCGTCCGGGCAAGTTTGCCCAGCTTTGGCCCTCGATAATTGCCGCACTTGCCGGTCATCAATGGCGAGTCCGCTGAGGATAAAGTGTCGCTGACATCCTCGTCGTCGCCGAAGATTTTCTCCAGCATATCGCCAGCTGACCGCTGAAACCCGCTCGCCCCGCCGACCGCGTTTATCATCAGCATCCCGCCGGTGTACAGATAATCCCGCAAGGCTGCCAGCTGAGCGTCAGACAAATCGAAGCTATCCGAGCCTGTCATCCAAAGCAGATTGTACCGCTCCAGCTTCCCAGCCTCCAGAGCCACAGCAGGGGTCACCTTCACCGCCAATTGATTTTGCACGGCAAGCTCCTGGGCCAGGTAGTCCAGAGCGTAAGGCTGAGTGTTCCAGTTGCCGTCGTGTTTCACCCAGCCTATTTTCATGGACTGTCGCACGGGCAGTACCTTGCCGCTTGTTGTGAAAATAGGCCTCATGCGGGTCGAGAGGTCGTTTTGGCCGGTAGCGTAGAGGAAAAAGTTTACGCCCAGAATATAGTCCCGCTGGCCCGCGACTTCCTTCCGACCTTGCCAGGAGCGTGCGACGTCTTTCTCGCTGATAACCGCCAATAGCCTCGTGCCGTCGGAAAGTCCCCACAGGGGAAACTTTTTCGAGCCTTGCTTGAGTTTCTTGTAGACATTGTATAGCGGATGGCTGTCCGGCAGTTTTTTGAGTTCATAATGCCCGCCCGCCTGTGTGCGTTGCTGGGCGTAGAGGGTCTTGAGTTTTTCTTTGACGGACTTGAGAAACCCCTCGCCCTTCCGCACAGCCATGAACAACAACGTCCCGCCACGCAGGGTATACTCCTTCAGCCTGTCCCATTGAACCTTGTCGAGTTTCAGTTCGTCCTGGCCCGCGACAAGCATCATCGGCGCGTCCAGCAGGGTTTGGACATTGCTGTTTATCAGCACTACCTGCCATCGCATCCGCCGTTCAAACTTACGCTGCATATACTCGCTGAACCTCGCAATGTCGCGCGGGTGATAGTCCCACCCCGTGCCTGCGCCATAGTCCAGCTTGTTAAACGTCAACGGTAGCCTGCCCTTAGCCAACATGATAAGCTCGAACGCTCCGCGAACCAAAGGCCCCCAAAACGCGTTTCGGCGATATTGGTTACCCAGGGGTTGAGGCTTGGCCAGCTCCCAGGCCATTACAGCATACCAGTCTACCCCGCCGATAAACTTCTGCCCGCTGGTCATGCCCATTTGCTGGATACAAAAGCCGGTGTAACTGCTGTTGGCGTTGCCTTTGGTTTTTTGCAGGAATTTGTCGGTGAAGTTTTTGTTGAGGTAGGCCCAGGCTTTGTCCATAACCTCTCGTTGTTTGCTCTTGCCGCTGGCGGTGCTCAGGGCGTCTCGGCTGATGTACATGCTGGCCAGGCCCGCAGCGGTCATCCGCAGGTCCGGCGCCATCTTATTGCCCGGCAAGCCCGAAAACGTCCAGCCGCCGTTGGGCTTCTGGCGTTTGATCCAGGTTTTCTCGCCAAGTTTGAACAGCACTTTGGGAATGGGTACGCCCGCGTACATCCTGGCGTCCCACAGCGCAGTCATAGCCAGGTGGTTGCAGAAATTGTCGCCGTACTTGTCCTTCAGCGTGTTGCCCCACCGCCCCTTACCCCGGGCGATCCATTTAATGTCAGCTATGAGGGTCTTGCGGTATGGCGACTTTTTGTTTCTGCCGACAGCCCGACTAAGGGCCATCACCCGCAAGGCGCGGACTCGCAGGTCGTTGGTCTTCAGCCTGGCCAGGGCTTCGACACCCCGCCGCATTCGCGGATTATTCTCGTAAGATTCCCCAGCCTCGAGCAGGGCAAAGGTGATAACAGCTGTGGGAAACCCGCCGGGGAGCTTGTTGCGATAGCAGTAATGTACATGTTCCCAACTGCCGCCGGGCAGTTGCTGACTAAGCAGGTAAGACTTAGCCGAGGTTATCGCCCGGTCGATATCCTTGTCCGTAGTATCACGAACCGCCGAGGCACCAGCCTGGCCCGACAGGCAACAGACCAATAATCCAAATATAATAACTCTGTAATTAATAACTCTATAATTCACAGCAATTCTCCTTAAAAGCAGTTATCAGTTATCAGTTGTCAGTTGTCAGTTATCAGTAACAGCAAAAACAACAGAAACAGCAAAGACACTACGAAAGACGCGAAAACCGCGAAAGTTTTTTTCGTAGCATGGGCGTCTCGCCCATGTTTTTTCTTTTTTCTTTTTTTCTGGTTTTACTGATTACTGATTACTGATTACTGACCACTGATAACTTTCCTTTGTCATTCCCGCGCAGGCGGGAATCCATTCTTTTTTTTCTGTTTCTTTTGCTGTTTTTTCTGTTTTCTGTTTTCTGTTTTCTGTTTTCTGTTTTCTATCTTCTGTTTGCTGTTTTCTGTTTTTGCTGTTTTTGCTTTTACTGACTCCTGAATCCTGACTCCTGACTACTTCTTAAGCTTCTCTTCCAACGCTCCTCTTTGCGCGCTGGCGGGGTATAGTTTTCGTAGTTTTGCCAGGTAGCTCATTGCTTGTTTGCGGGTTTGAGTTTTCGCGGCGTAATAGTTCCCTGCCATCTGCAACAGCCTGGGCACCATATCCTGAGCGGTTTTGATGCTTGCTGCGTATTGCGAGATAAGCGGAATCTGCTTGCCTTCCCTGGCGAGACAATTTATGGCGTTGATTTGCAGCACCCACCGGTCGATAGGCCTGTGATAATACTTCGCTGCCCGCACAAACGCCCCAGCCGCCTTGATAGCCTTGCCCTCGTTGCGGAGCATGTTGCCCATAAGGATAGCAAACTCGTGATTGTCGATTTTGGTCTTTTTGCACCTGTCCCGCAGTTGCGTTATAGCCCTCGTTGCGTTGACAGCGAGCTTGTCCTTGCCGATAGCCATGCCAACGTTGGCCAGGTCCAACAGCTCGGAAATGTGGAACGACAAACTGTTGGTCTTCAGCCGTTTGAGGAGATACTTCAGCGTTACCTTGCCATGGCTTCCCTGAGCCATCAGGTTGATGTCGTCGAACTGGGTTTTCCAGCGAAGCTCGGGCGAGAGCCTTTGTTT
>JAOZNE010000003.1:0-13602 GCA_029933955.1 Phycisphaerae bacterium | reverse complement strand
GGTTGATGTCGTCGAACTGGGTTTTCCAGCGAAGCTCGGGCGAGAGCCTTTGTTTCCGCATAGCCCGGGCTGCCTTGACCGCTCCGGGGAAGTTCACCTGATTCCACCACCATCGGCTACACGGCGAGAAATAGTACGCCCCCAATGCCCGACGAAGGCAGTATATTTCCTGATACTTGCCCGTCCATTTACTTGCCTGGGCCATCCAATAGTCGCCCTGGTCTTTGAATGAACCCGACCCGCGAAGCCTCGCTGCGGTGTCCCCTATCCGTCGGATGGCAAAGTTTTCGCCGGTCGCGGCCCGCTCGCCCAGCCTTTGCTTGGCGAAAGCTGCCGCTCCTTTGTAGTCCTTGATGCTGTGAAAACATCGTATCCGATGGTTGAACCATCTGTTCCATGCATTGGCTGCGGGGAATCGGTCCATCGCTTTGACAGCCACGCGGGCCAGGGCGGGAAAGTTCTTGGCTCCGTTTTCAGCGTCTATCTGAAACTGCAAAGCTCTCTGGGTCAACGGATGATACTTATAGCCCTTGACCATCAGCGACGCCCATTTGTTGCGTTGCTCGGGCAAGGCCTTCTTGAAGTAATACTCCACCATCATCTTCATTGCCTCGACGGTGTGGGCGTCTTTGTAATGCTTCTCGAACATCTCCGACGCTATCTCGTCCATGAACCGAACCTTGTCCTGACTAATCCGATAGCGGAGTTTGTTCAGCAAGCCCAAGGCTTTGCTGCTGGAGTTGGTCGGGAAAATATCATATCGCTGGCGAACTTCGTCCTCGACGGGTCGCATCGCGGAGTAGCGACCAGCCAGGGTTTTTATCTGCCCGAAAGTTTCCGCTGACCAGAGTTTCGGGTCCGTCAACAATTTCGCCGTAGCCAGGGCCTTGTCCGCCTGCTTTATAGCCATGTACAGATCGACTCGGCGGACGATGTTCGACCGCATAGCCTGGGGGTTGAGCGGATAGGTCTTAGCCTCCTCCTCCAACATCTTGATTACCGCGGGAATCTGGCTGGCGTCGCCCATCGCAGCTTTTGTACGAGCGAGTTTTATCCAGAGGTTCACGCACGTGTTACGCCATGAGCCCGCGGGATATTTGTCGAGATACCACTGGGCCAGGGTCGCAAATTCGTCGTATCGACGTTGCCGCAGCAGGTAGTTTATTCTACTCGGCAGCCTGGCGCCCAGTGTGTCCCACGCGGGATATGCCTTGATGAGGGCCGCGTAGATATCGTCCGCCCGTTTGCGATAGTCAGGCGGGGCGTTTTTGTCGCGGGGTTGGCCCTTGGCGGGTTTCGGTCTGGGTCCGGAGGAGGTAGACTGGGCCTGTGCCCACTGAGCTTCGAACAGCATCAGCCCCATGCGTCTGGGGTCGCCCTTAGGCCATTGCGCGAGATATTTTTTGTACTGGACATCAGCAGTTCGGCCCTTGTCAGCATTTCTCAACAACATAATATGAACGTACTTCCACCCGATGGGCAGATCCTTGCCGACCTTCTTCAGCGTCGGGCCTAGTATTCGCAACAGCTTGGCTGCCCGCTTGGGATTATTGCCGATTTTCAGCAGATGGCCGGCCCAGCCATAGTTCGTCGGCGCGAAATTGAGAGAGTATCCCAATCGCCTTTTGTAGGGCCAATGTACCGTTACGTTGCCGAATCGCCAGTAGTAGTCTCCGCTGTTTCGCCAGTCCAGCCTGGGGTGCAGGCTCATCGGAGCCTGGCCCATGAGTTTTATCAGGCTCTGATACGTCTTGAAAAAGTCGTCGTATTTCTTCTTGCCCATCTGCCGATGAAGCCTATAGCTATACGCGTAGAACGCGGTCTTGGCTGCGGGAAATTTCTTGATACACTCATCCAGAGTCTTGTCGCCCCCGACCGCGTCGCCCATGCGGAACTGACAGTCCGCCAACTGCAGCATCGCCAGGGGTATGGTCTCGCTGGTGGGATACTGCTTGATAAACCCCGCCAGGGCTGGCGAAGCCTTTTTCCAGTCGCCCAGACGATAGACGTCCGAAGCGGTTTTGTAAACCGCAGCTGCGCGCTCCCACAAATCCAACTTCCTGCTCTTGTCTTCCTTGGCAGCCTTTGCAGCCTTGGCCTTTGCAGCCTTGCTCGCCACCGCGGCACGGGCAAGAGACTCGCCCAATAACAAAGCCATCCCCAAAACCAAAACCGTCAGCACGTATCGTCGTTTCAGCATATTCATAATCACCTCACCCAGCCAGGCCTCGGGCTTACCTGACATTCTGGCCAATCGCGGGTCTACCCGAAAACGCGACCCAAAACCTAGCTCAGTATACTGTAAGAGTGTCTCAAAGCCAAAAGGTTTGTAAAGCAGTTGAATTTCGGATTGCGGATCGGATACCACGTAGCATGGGCCTCCCGCCCGTGTTTCTCCTTTTTTTATCTCAAAACACATTCGCGACATTCGTGTTCCATTCGTGTAATTCGTGTTCTGCCCTTTTACCTATTTGCCTATTTGCCTACTTGTCAAAAATCCAATAGTGTGGTAGAATAGATTCAGTGGAGTTGGAGGTTTGCTTGCCTCGGAGGCAAGGAGGAAACCATGATAGAAATACTAGGCATCCCGCGAAGAAAGTTGAAGATGATCCTTCTGGTCCTCTTGAGCTTCGCCGCAATGTGCTAAAATCAATCGCAGGTTGGGTGGCATGGCTACACCGCGACTGTTTGCGGAGTAGCCATGGGGACTGCGATTCATCAAGCGTGGTCGCGAAAACCGCAACCACGGCACCCGGGGCGATATGTAGCATGGGCGTCTCGCCCATATTTTTTCCCCTTTTCTGCCATGCGACAAGTCGCATGACCTACAGCCAGACTCAAAATTGTTATCGGTATCGAAATTGGTATCGCGATCGATTTCAATACCGATTTCGATTTTGATCGCCTGGTGTTATGGTTGGCACCGGGCTAGTTTCGCTGTCGGAAGGTTGCCTTGTCCAGGTATTTTCGTAGGCCTTTGAGCTTGGGCGTGTCGTCGAGCCTTTCCCCTGGCGGGCTGAACAGGTATATCGGCTCGACACCCACATAGACCGCCCAGAGTTCCTGAATCGGCACGAGATACACCCGCCCCGGCGATCGGCTTGCCGTCTCGCGCAGAAACGCCAAAATGTCATCATGGCCCGCGCCAGCCAACGCTTCGTCAGGCCCGAGCAGCAACATGTCCATGCCCGCCAAGCCAGGCCTGAAGGCCACCACCGCCCAGCCCGAGCCTACTACGTTATAGTACGTCCGGGCTACGCTCAGCGCCCGTCGAACATGTCCCGGGGCTACCTGCGTCCGCAAGGCGACCAGGCCTGACGTTTGCCTGGGAACGTGCTTGCCCAGCTCGGGCACCCATTCGAGATACGCCCCCTCGGTCAGCCTGCGACACCGCCGGAGTATGCGGTCGTTGTAGCACCGCCAGGCTTGGGGATGATCGGCCCGCAGCGGAGCCAGGAAAACCCCGTCATAAAAATCGCACCCGATATCAGCTACGAAGTTCAGCCTGGCATAGCGAAAATAGTTCGGGTCGGAGTAGCTCAACGGCGGCCAACGCTTGGCCCGGCGAGCTACCGACGGCGGCTGAGGATTGGCGCCGGCGGTGTATATCCGCGTCCAGATACTAGGCCTGTTTTGCAGCGACCACTCGTCGACGTCTTCGTCAAGCCCAGCCAGCCTGTCGCGCGCGGGCAAGTCCCCAGCTGCACTGGCTGCGACCCACCATCGGCCTTTGCGACGCTCGAACACCCCAGCCAGGCAGTCGGTAACCACCTCGCTCTGCAACGCCTTGTCGCCCGGCAGCACGCCTCGCTGAGAAAACCGCCTGCCGCCTCGGCTGACGTCGCACATCGCGCTTAACCACGCCCCGGGCCTGACCGTCCCAACTACCTCGCCAGCCCTGCCTATCGCAACGCCCAAAGATACGACCATCGCTACGCAAAGCAGCCCGGAAAATACGAGCCATTGTATCCGCACGGGTTTTTCGCTTGCCTGCCGCGCCCCGTCCAGGCCGCCCGCTATCACGCCGCCTGCCAGCAGGACTATCAGCAGCACCCACCCCCAGGATATCGACCCCAGCAGCATGAAAACCGCCACCGCCCAGGCCAGGCCTCCCGCCATGGCGGTGAAGTACGCCCCGGCTGAGCCGCCAAGTTGCGCGAAGTTGCGTCGTTGATATGAAATCACCATCGCCGCAAGAGCGGCCATGGGAATTTGCGTAGCCACGCCCAGAGCTACCGGCACAGAGGTTCCGCTGGCTTGACCAAGGCAGAAAATCCACTCCGCCGATTGTGCGAGCAAGCCCGCGGCGAGTCCTATCACAGCCCCGGCGGTTTGTCTGCGTGATGGCGGTTTGGACTTGCGCGCGAATCGGCCCAGGAAATATGTCAGCAGCGAGATGGCAAGGAAAACCCACAGCAATCGTCGCGTCAGGCTCAGGCTGAAGATGTCGCCCAGCAGTCGCGTTTGGAGCATCAGCACGAGCATAGCTCCGGCGTATGTGCTGGCTATGACAGCGGAGCTTCTTTTGGGTGGCGGGCCGAAGGGCAGGAGTTTTTTGCGGGGATGCGTCGCCAGGTCGACGCGCGAAATCGCGGTTACCGCCATTACCAAAATGCCGAACGCTACGGAAAAAACCAGGTATATAAGGTTCGCTCCGAACCACCAGCTGACCGCAAAGCCAGCCACCCCCACAGCTACGCCCCATAGCCAATCTCGATAGCCCGCTCCGAAGATATCTCGCCCGCCGGACTCTCGCACGACCTTGACCGCGAAGCAAACCCCAGCCAGGCCCAACGCCACGGGCAAGGCCCCAGCCAGCAGGGCGACCCACTCGATGAGCTTCCACACCCAGTCGCTCAGCAGGAAACATTGGCCTATCATCGCTGCGATGGCAGCGGCTGCGAGTATCCAGACCGTGGCAAAAACGAAACACGCCACAGCCAAAACCGCCGCTGAGGCCAGGATGGTCATTCGCTTGTTGACGTCCTCGCGCGACGAGCCAAGCCGCTCAGCCAGGGCGTCGTCGAGCGGGATTTTATGCTCCAGCCTCATCGCAACCAAGGCCCGGCGCCCTTGGCGGATAAGCCAACCCCGCCGAGACATGCAAAGCCAACACGCTACGAAAATCGCCAGCGTCGTCCGCAAGGCCATGGCTCCAGAGGCGTCATACGCCCAGCCCCACAACACGCCCAGGCAGCATATCCAAAGAACCAGCCCGCCTACGACGCTGATTACCGCCATCCTGTCCGTTAAAATCGGTCTCATACTTTTTCCGCTAAGCCTGGCCCAAAAAAACCAGCGGCACAATTATAAACACAACCAACCCGTTTGCATAGAGAATAGGGAAATAGGCAAAAGCAGTCCATGGATTACACGGATTTTTTTTAACCAAGAAAATCCGTGTAATCTGTTTTTAATCTGTGTAATCCGTGGACTCTTGACGGTATAGGCAATAGGGGGTAGGCAACCACGGCACCAAATCTACGCACCGGCCTGTATTAGATATCGTTTTTTTAACTATTAGAAAATTTAATACTATTATGCCTTGACTTTCTTTTTGCTAATAGTACAATAGCTTCTTCCGTTGGATGTTGCGGCGGGCTTTTAACAATTTTGTCGTTCGCATGGTATGGGCTGACACGGTCGGTCGGCATGCGTCGAGGTGTTGAATTAGTGGAGAATCAAAATGTCAAATGCATGCGTAGACGATATTATGGCAACAGTGGTAGCTCGCAATCCGGGCGAGTCGGAGTTTCACCAGGCTGTCCGCGAGGTCGTCGAGTCCGTCGCGGTCGTCGTTGCCAAGAAGGCTGATTTCACCAAGGCGAAGATCGTCGAGAGGCTGATTGAGCCTGAACGCCAAATTGTTTTCCGTGTGCCGTGGATGGACGACAAGGGCGAGGTGCAAATTAACCGCGGCTTTCGCGTCGAGTTCAACAGCGCGATCGGCCCGTATAAGGGTGGCCTGCGATTTCACCCGTCGGTTTACCTGGGCATCGTAAAGTTCCTGGGCTTCGAGCAGATTTTCAAAAACGCTCTGACGACCACGCCAATCGGTGGCGGCAAGGGCGGGAGCGACTTCGACCCCAAGGGCAAGAGCGACAACGAAGTCATGCGGTTCTGCCAGAGTTTCATGAGCGAACTGTTCCGCCATATCGGGCCTGACACTGACGTGCCGGCTGGCGATATCGGCGTGGGCGGTCGGGAGATTGGCTACATGTTTGGCCAGTATAAGAAGCTCACCAACAGCTTCGTCGGCATACTGACCGGCAAGGGCATTGGGTGGGGCGGCAGTCTCGTCCGCACCGAGGCGACAGGCTATGGTCTGGTCTACTACGCCACCCGCCAACTCCAGGACATGAACACCGACTGGAAGGGCAAGAAGGTCGTCGTCTCCGGCAGCGGAAACGTCGCTATCTATGCTACGCAAAAAGTCGAGGAACTCGGCGGCACGGTTATCGCTCTGAGCGACTCGGGCGGGTATATCGTGGACGAAGAGGGCATTAAGCTCGACACGGTCAAGCGGATCAAGGAAGTCGAGCGAGGCAGAATCAAGGAATACGTCGACGCCCATCCGTCAGCCCAGTATACCGAAGACTGGCATGGCATTTGGAGCGTCCCGTGCGACGTCGCCCTGCCCAGTGCCACGCAAAACGAGATCGACGACGCCGCTGCTCAGCTGCTGGTGAACAATGGTTGTAAGGTCGTCGCTGAAGGCGCCAACATGCCCAGCACTCCCGAAGCTATCGAAATCTACCTCAGCAACGACGTTTCCTTCGGCCCGGCCAAGGCTGCCAACGCCGGCGGCGTGGCTACCAGCGCTCTGGAGATGGCCCAGAACTCGATGCGGATAGATTGGCCTTTTGAGGAAGTAGACGCTCGGCTGAAGATTATCATGAACGCTGTATACGACCAGTGCACCGCCGCGGCGGAGGCTTACGGCATGAAGGGCAACCTCATGGCTGGGGCTAACATCGCAGGGTTTGTAAAGGTCGGCAACGCGATGCTCGCACAGGGCTTGGTATAAACCTACTGGTCGATTAGTCAACCAGTATAAGTTGCGTTGCGTGGCTTGGGCAGGTAGAATTGCCTTAATGGAAAAACTTGTCGATATCCTGGATGGCTTTGACGCGGCGGGGGTTGTTTTGGCGGGCGACTTCATGCTGGACGAATACGTCTACGGCGACGTCGAGCGGATCAGCCCGGAGGCCCCTGTGCCCGTGCTGCGAGTTACCAGGCGGGAATCTCGACCGGGCGGAGCGGGCAATGTCGCTTCGATCGTCCGCAGCCTGGGCGGGTCGGTGCGGTGCGTCGGACTCATAGGCCAGGACGCCCCGGGCGGGGAACTTATCAGCCAATTGCAAAACTGCGGCGCCGATACCGCAGGCCTGGTCGAGCTGCCGGGGCGACCGACCGTGCGAAAAACCAGATATGTCGGCCTGGCCCAGCACAAGAACCCGCACCAGATTCTCCGAGTGGACGACGAAGACGCAGCCCCCCTGCCCGCGGATGTTCGCGACGCCCTGCTGAACGCTCTGTCCGAGGGCCTGGCTGGCGGGGCGTGCCTGACTTTGCAGGATCATAACAAGGGCCTGTTTTCCGCGGGCCTGGCTGGGGACATGATAGGCCAGGCCCGGCAGCAGGGTTGCAAGGTTATCGTCGACCCGGCGCTCATCGAAGATTTCAGCAGATATCGCGGCGCGACACTGCTTGCTCCCAACCGATACGAAGCTCAGTTGGCTACGGGCGTCAAAATATCTGACGAAGGTTCGCTCGCCCAGGCTGCGGGTAAAATCGCCGAAACCACCGACGCGGAGTTCGTGGTCATCACGCTCGACCGCCAGGGCAGTTTTTTGTATCGCAGCGAGGTTGGCAAGGGCGAGATTATCCCAGCTGAGCCTCACGAGGTAGCCGACGGCACGGGGGCTGGCGACGCGGTAACCGCTACGTTGTCGGTGTCGATCTCAGCTGGCTGCAACCCGGGCCAGGCTGTGGAACTGGGGAACATCGCAGGCGGGCTGGAGGTGGAGCATTTCGGCGTCGCTGCGATAACGCGGGAGCAGATAGCTCGGGAGCTTCGTGGGCCAGGCGGGGCCAGGCGGTCGAAAATAATGACGCGGGAGCAGTTGGCCCGGGAAGTGGCGTCGCTGCGACAGGCTTCGGGCACGGTGGTTTTTACCAATGGCTGTTTCGACCTGCTGCACATGGGACACGTTCAATATCTCATCCAGGCCCGACAGTGCGGCACACGCCTGATCGTGGCTATCAATTCCGACAAGTCCGTCGCCAAGGTCAAAGGGCCAACTCGGCCTATCGTCAGCCAGGACGAGCGGGCGGCGATGCTTGCCGCTTTGGAATGCGTCGATTACGTTACGATATTCGACGAGGAAACCCCCGAAGCCCTGCTGGAGCTGCTCCGCCCTGGCGTGCTGGTCAAGGGCGGCTCGACGGATATAATCGTCGGGCAGGAGTTCGTCGAGAGCTACGGCGGGCGGGTACAACGGCTTGACCTGGTGCAAGGCAGAAGCACGACCGAGACGATCAACAAAATCGTCGAGACGCACGACACAGATTCGGGAGACCAATAATGTCTAAACCAGCTGTCTTTGTGGATCGGGACAATACGCTGATTGACGACCCGGGATACCTGGCCGACCCCGAGGCGGTCAAGCTCCTGCCCGGTACGGAGTTGGCTATTCGGTCGCTGAGGCAGAGCGGCTTTGCCATTGTCGTGGTAACCAACCAGTCGGGTATCGCCCGGGGCCTGCTGGACGAGGAGACGTTGAAAAAAATCCACGCCAGGCTCGGCGAGCAACTGGCGGAGAAGGACGCTCCGCTCGATGCGATATATTACTGCCCGTATCATCCCGACGGCTCGGTGCCGAGATACTCGCAAGAGTCCGACCTTCGCAAGCCCGCTCCGGGCATGTTGCTTAAGGCTGCCCAGGAGTTGGACATAGACCTCGCGTCCAGCTGGATGGTGGGCGACTCGCCGCGGGACGTCGGGGCAGGCCAGCGGGCGGGGTGTCGGACGGTTCGGGTAAAGTCCCAGGGGTCGCACCTGGCTTCGCACGGGGCAGAGGACGAAAACGAGGAGTTCCAGGCTGATTTCCACGCGCGGAACCTTGTAGAAGCCGCCCGGATAATAAAACGCGAGTCAGCTACCACCCCCACCAAAGCTAAAACTAAAACTGCCCCAGCGACGGCGGCGAAAACCGCACCGCCGCCGCCCCCTGCTGCCCCTTCGACAACCCCGGCTGGCGACGAGGACGAGGACGCTGTGGTTCGCAAGGAAATTCTTCGGCACGTTCGCCAGATAACCCGCCAAAGCGAACACGACGAGTTCAACCTGATAAACCTGCTGGGAGGCCTAAGCCAGGTAGTAGTAGGCTTGCTGCTGATACTGGTGTTTTACCAGGCCCTGGATGTGGACAAAATACACACCGCAACGCTCTGGGCGATCGTCGCAGCGGTGTTCCAGATAATGTCGCTGACATTCTTCACCATGGCGAAAAAGAAATAGGGTAACCGTTCACGGCTACACGAAAATTCACTTTGAAGTACATGAAGAGCATGAAGTTCTTTTTTCCTGTTTTCATTTCTTGTCATTCCTCGGGCAAATTTGAAACCCGGCGGGCCGAAGAAAACCGTGAACGGTTACGAAATAGATAAACAGGGAATAGGAGTCCACGGATTTTTAGAAGAAGATTACACAGATTTTTTTGGTTAAAACGCCGTGTGATCTTCTTTTAATCCGTGTAATCCGTGGACCTTTATCGGGATTCGAGGGTTGGGCATTCAATGGGCCTTGGATATTTGGGCATTGGTCATTGATTCCTAATTCGGATTTCGTCATTCCTCATTTCACACAGCCTATTGCGTAAGTTGTGTTGCTTGGTGTAGAATGGCCAGGGCTGAAGTTAAACAGAACGGGAGACTTTGTTATGGATATTCAACCTTTTTGTGGATGGCGGTTCGCTACAAACGACGTCAGCAAGCACATCGCGCCGCCTTATGATATTTTAGACCAGGCTGACAAGGACGAGCTTCTGGCTGGTCATAAGCATAACATCGTGGCGATCGACTTGCCGCATGTTCCGCCCAAGGAGCTAGGCCCGCCAGAGGTTTACAAGACCTCGGCCACGCTGCTGGAGAAGTGGCAGAAGCGCGGCATCTTGCAGCAGGACCCCGAGCCGGCGCTGTATCTTTACGAACAGGGTTATACCTGGGCGGGCCAGACCTATTCGCGTCGGGCCATGCTCTCGGGCGTTCGGGCCACGCCGCTTGGCAAAGATGTTATCCCGCACGAGCACACCTTCGCAGGCCCCAAGGCTGACCGTCTGAAGCTCACGACCACCACCAAGACCCAGCTCTCGCCGATCTTCGGCTTCTACAACGACCCCATCGGCGTGGTGGGCAAGCTCGCCGAAGCTGCGGGCCCAGAGCCTGAAATCCGGGGCGAACTTGGCGGCGTTACGGAAAAGCTCTGGGTCGTCAAAGACCCAAAAACCATCGCCGAAATCCAGGCCGCCCTGGCCAGCGTGCCAGTCTACATAGCCGATGGCCATCACCGCTACACCACCGCGATGAACTATCGCGACGCCCTGCGAGACGCGGGCCTTATCGACGCGGAACACCAGGCCAATTTCGTACTCTTCGCCCTGGTAGCTCGCGACGATCCGGGCTTGCTCGTGCTGCCGACGCATCGGCTTATAGAAGGTCTCAGCAAAGATTTTACGCTGGAAAAACTGCGAGACGCCCTGGGGAGCTTCGCCTGGGCCAAGTGTCCCACGCTGGATGTAGACCTGGCCGACGCCGACGCCTATCTCGCCCCGCACGGCAAGGGAGCCATGGCGTTTGTCCACGGCGAGGAGATGTGGATAGGACAACTGACCGACCCGCAGGAAATGCTCAAGGTCGCCCCGGACCACTGCCAGGCCTGGCGGGACCTGGACGTAGCGATTCTCCACAGGCTGGTTATCGACAACGCGCTGAAGCCCTGGGCTACGGATGATTTCAAAGTGCGCTACACCGCCGACGGCAACGCCGCTCGCGACGAGGGCAGACGCAAGGATGTTTCGCTGGCAGTTATCATGCAGGGCACGCCCTTGGCTGCGGTCGAAGCAATCGCCAACGCCGGGGAATCCATGCCCCACAAAAGCACCTACTTCTACCCGAAACTGGCAACCGGCATGATACTAAAACCGCTGGAATAGCAGACTGAAAAAAAATTTCGGATTTCGGATTGTGGATTTCGGCATCGGGACACCTCGGCTGTGATTTTCCATAGAAGGCCGATTACTGATTACTTACTCAAACCGACCGGTTTGAGTAGTTGGTTGATTGGTTAACTAGTTGGCTAGTAAAGAATTACACAAATTTTTATAGCGTCGAAACCTTTGTGTTTTTCAGGTTTTATCTGGGCACGGAGCTTTGGCGTATTTGTTTTGTAATCTTTTCCCAGTTAACCAGTTAACTAATCAACCAGTCAACAGCACAGCGGTTGGGTTACTGAAAATCGGTCAGTTTGAGTTACTTAAAAAAATCCGTGAAACCGAAGGTTCACTAAATCCTCTTAAAATCCGTGTAATCCATGGACTCCTGTTGCCTATCTGCCTATTGCCTATTCCCTATCTGCCTATTCAGTCCCGCTACGATTGCTCGCACTGCCGCTTGGTCTATGTTTGTGTCGCTGCCGACGCCAAAGACAACCTGGCCCGAGTCAAACTCCAGCGGCACGTAAGCCATGGCTCGGGCGTCGGCGCCTTTGCCTATGGCTTGCTCGTGGTAGTCCTGGATTTTGAACTTCGCGTCGGTCGCCTGTCGCAGGCAGTGCATAAACGCGTCGATAGGCCCATTGCCGTCAGCTTGGAAAGTTTGCTCCTTGCCGGCGATGCTCAGCCGAACTTCGCCATGGATATTGGTCGGGTTCTCATTGTCAGGCCTGGGCCAATAGCCCAGCAGTTCCAACGGGCCTGGCGGGGAGAGAAACTCCCGCTCGAAAATTTCCAGCACTTCCTTGCTGTCCAGTTCCCTGCCGAGTTTGTCCAACACCGCCTGGACAGCCTGGCCGAGTTGAGGTTGCATGGCTTTGGGTATCTCCAGGCCGTGGTCTTGCTCCAGCACCCAGGCCACGCCGCCCTTGCCGGACTGGCTGTTGATGCGGATCATCCCCTCGTATTGTCGCCCGAGGTCTACCGGGTCGATGTGCAGGTAGGGCACTTTCCATCCCATGTCGAACTGGTCGCCAGCCTCGGCTCGCCTGGCCATGCCTTTGCGAATGGCGTCCTGATGCGACCCTGAAAACGCGGTGAAAACGTACTCGCCCGCGTAGGGCTGACGGTAGTATATCGGCATACCGGTCAGGCGAACCACGGTGCTGGCCACGCGCGGCAGGTCGGAAAAATCCAGCCCGGTTTCGACCCCGCGGACGAAAAGATTATTCGCCACGGTAACGATATCGACATTGCCCGTCCGCTCGCCATGGCCAAACAGCGTGCCCTCGACCCGGTCGCCGCCAGCGAGCATCGCAAGCTCGGTCGCAGCCACCGCCATGCCCTGGTCGTTGTGCGAATGCAGCGAGACGAGAATTTTGTCCCGTTGCGAAAACCGCTGGCAGAACAGCTCGATGAGATCGGCGTACTGGTTCGGCGGGCGACGTTCGACCGTCGCGGGCAGGTTGAATATCAACGGCTTGTCCGCCGAGGCCTGGCCCCATGTTTCGAAGACAGCTTCGCAGAGTTCGAGACAGAACTCGAAGTCCGTGTCGGTGTATTCCTCCGGGCTGAACTCCAGGCGAATGTCCGCCTGACCCATGTCATCAGCCAGCTGATAAATCTGCTGCACAGACTTGGTTGCCATCTCGATGGTCTGCTCGCGGGTCAGGCCAAAGACCTGTTTCATGTGCAGGTCGCTCGTGGCTGCGTATGCGTGGACGATGCCCCGGGGCACCCCAGCCAAGGCTTCAAAAGTTCTGCTGATGAGGTGCTCGCGACACTGCGTCAGGCCCATGATAAACACGTCGTCGGGGATGTGTCCCTCGTCGATGAGCCTGCGAGTGAAGTCGAAATCGTCCTGGCTGGCAGAGGGAAACGCCACCTCGATATGCTTGAAACCGATATCGCAAAGCAGCTTGAAATATTCCAACTTGGCGTCCGGGCCCAGCGGATTTGGCAGGGCCTGGTTGCCGTCGCGAAGGTCCACCGAACACCAGATCGGCGCGCGGGTTATCTCTCGGCCTGGCCATTGGCGGTCAGGTAAATCCACTCTCGCCGGCTGAGCATATTTAGGTATTTGCTTATCAGACATTTCAAAACTCCCGTTATTTCATCAACAGAAAAAAGTTGTCAGTAATCCAACCGCGGGGTTGTTGACTGGTTGATTAGTCAACTGGTTAACTGGTAAAAGATTACAAAACAAATACGCCAAAGCTCTCTGTCCAGATAAGACCTGGAAAACAAGGGTTTTCGACGCTGTAAAGATTTGTGTAATTCTTTACTAATCAACTAGTTAACCAATCAACTAGCTACTCAAACCGGTCGGTTTGAATAACTTACTTTATTGACTGGACGAGTTTTTCGACTGTTTTTTTGGATTGGCCTG
>JAOZNE010000062.1:5752-10563 GCA_029933955.1 Phycisphaerae bacterium | reverse complement strand
TCCTCGGACGTGAATGCGTTGTAGTTCGCGCCCATCTCGTCGAAGGCCAGGTTCACCGCCGCGGCGCTGCGGCGAGCTGTGCCCTTGAAGACCATGTGCTCGAGAAAATGGCTAACCCCAGCGACGTTTGGCGTTTCGTCTCGGCTGCCTGTTCGCACGAAAAACCCCGCTGCCAGCGTGGCTGCGGATGGGTTCACCTCAGCGATAATTTTCAGACCGTTGTCAAGTTGTGCTTCGCGAAATTGCATTATGCGTCCTCCCCCGACAGGGCCAAGCCCGTCGTGTCGAGTGGCTCGGGGCCTATGGTTAAAATCGAAAATTGTCGCGGGGGAAATTCGCGAAGGTAGTCCATCACGTCCCCTTTACTGACAGCCTGGATTTTCTCAGACAGCTCTGCCAGGCTTCGAAGCCGACCGAGGTGGTACCAGTCGCCAGCCATCATCGACGCCCGGGCTGAGGTGCTCTGACTTTGCATTATCAGCGAGCTGCGAATTTGCGTCTTAGCCCGAGCAAGCTCGTCGTCGGATATTCCCTCGCCAAGCCTGGCTATCTCCCCGAGGGTAACGTCAAGGGTCTGCTGGGCCAAGGCAGGGCGAGTGCCGGCGTAAACGAAGATGCCCGCGGAATTTCGTAGCGAGGTGTAGTTCGCCGAGACGTGATAAGCCAGGCCTCGCTTCTCGCGGACTTCCGTGAACAGCCTGCTCCCCATGCCTCGCGAGAGTACCGCCTCGCCAAGCCGGGCTGCGTAATATCGCTCGGAGCTGCACAGAGCCGACGGCCAGGCCAGGGCGATGTGGGTCTGGGCGGAATCTTTGGCGATGTGCTCCGCCCCGCCAGCCGGCCTGGCCGCAGCAGGCTCTGGCCTGGCCAGGCCCTGCCAGTCGCCAAGTCGCTCCGCCAGCATATCGCGCGCCGCGTCCCAGTCGAACTTCCCAGCCAGGGCGAGTATCCCGCCGTCGGGAGACATGTGCGAGACAACATGCTCCCGCAAAGTCTCCGCCGTCATCGCCTCGAGCGTCTCGCTTCTGCCATAAGGACACCTGCCCCAAGGCTGGGGAAAGAACCGCTCTCGCAAAGCCATGCCAGCCTTGCGAGCAGGCTCGTCTTCCAGGGCGATAAGGTCCTGCTGGATAAGCTCGCGACAGGGGCCAAAAGTATTATCCTCCAACCGGGGCTTGGTGAGGATATCAGCGTAGATTTCGATCGCAGCGGGCAGATTTCGCCCTAGCATAGCAGCTGTTATTTGCATGTGCTCGCTTTGGGCGTTGGTGCTGTGCTGCACGCCGAGTGAGTCCAACGCGTCGTTCAGCGCCCTGCTGTCCCGCTGACCGGCACCCCGCCCCAGCCACTCCGCCGCCACCGCCCCAGCCCCAGCAATAGCGGGCGGGTCGTCCGCCGAGCCGCAGCGAACCAGCAGCGACATCGCCGCGGAGGACATGTCGTCCATAACCCTGCCAAGCAGCGTCAAGCCGTTGGAAAAAACCTCAATATGAAAATTATCCGACACGCGCAACTCCTTCGATTATTCGTTTGTGATTGCTATCATTTTGTCCAGGGCGGTTTGTGCCGCTCCGGAGTCTATCGACCTACGAGCCATAGTCAGGGCCTCGTTCATGTCCGTTGCCAACTCCGCCAACACCAATGCTGCAGCTACGTTTAGCAGAACGATATCTCGCCTTGGACCAGCCAACCCAGCCAGGACATCTCGCAAGGCCTGGGCCGAAGCTTCTGGCGAGTCTACAAACACGCTCTCCAACGGCGAGGTCGCCAAGCCAAAATCTTCCGGACGAATCATCCGCGTTGTAATCGCGCCGTCCCGCAGCTCGGATATTTTCGTAGGCCCGGCGATGGAGATTTCGTCCAGGCCATCGGCGCCATGGAGCACCCACGCCCGCTGCGAGCCCAGCTTGCCCAGCACCTCAGCCAATGGCTCGGTCAGGCTGGCGTCGTAGACGCCCATTATCTGACGCCTGGCTCCAGCTGGGTTGGTCAGCGGGCCTAAGATATTGAAAATAGTTTTTATCGGCAAGGCCCGGCGGACAGGCACGGCGTGTCGCATGGCGGGGTGACACTTCACCGCGAAACAGAACCCGACGGACGCTTCCTTCAGGCAGCGAGTAACCACCGCGGGGGACACTTCGATATTCACGCCAAGGGACATCAGCACATTGGCTGAGCCTGAGGGGCGGAGGTTCGTGTAGCTGCCATGCTTGGCCACGGCCAGGCCCGCACCAGCTGCGACGAAACAACTAGCGGTGGAAATGTTGAAAGTTTGCAGCCCGGTTCCGCCCGTGCCGACGATGTCCACTACATCCAGGCCTGCGGAGTCTATCTTCACGCTGCATTCGCGCATGGCCTGGGCGGCGCCGGTTATCTCATCGACGGTCAGGCCCTTGGTCGCCATCGCCGCGAGCAACCCAGCGGTTTGGACTTCCGTAAGCTCCCCAGCCATGAGCTGAGAAAAAACCTCATGCGTTTGAGCCTGGCTAAGATCGCGCCGGGCTGAGACCGTCCGAAGAATATCACCATAAAGTTCATCAGCCATCGACTATTCCTTTCCGTGTCACACGCAAAAGAGTCCACAGATTACACGAATTTTTCAGAAGAAGATTACACGGATTTTTTATTTTTAATCAAAAAAAATCCGTGAAACCGAAGGTTCGCTAAATCCTTTTTAATCCGTGAAATCCGTGGACTGCTCTTTTGCCTGTTGGTCGGCAATAGCCGACCCTACCCTGTTTGCCTATTCCCTATTGCTTATTGCCTGATAAAAAAACAAACCCCGACACCTTTTGGGTAGCCGGGGCTTGGATTGGTTTCCCAGTTGGATGTATTGTTTAACGCTTTGAGAACTGGAAGCTCTTTCTTGCGCCGGGCTGGCCCGGCTTTTTCCGTTCTTTCATTCTGGCATCTCGCGTCAGCAGCCCCTTGTCGCGGAGGTCGTGTTCGTTTTCCGGCACATGCTTAGCCAGCGCTCTTGCCACGCCGAGCGAGACCGCCCCAGCCTGACCTGTCGAGCCGCCGCCACCTACATTTACCCAGATGTCATAGCTGGTCAACATGCCCAGCGCCTCCAGCGGAGCCATGGCCGTGTTCTGGTCGCGCAACTTGGTGAAGTATTCCACCACCTCGCGCTTGTTGATGAGCACCTTGCCGCTGCCGGGCCTGATGCGAACCCGCGCCACCGAGGCTTTTCGCCTGCCAGTGCCCCAAACATAGTGCTGACCCTCTGGCAGGGGCGGAGCGGTTCGGGAGGGTTTGGGCTTGGGCTTCTCCTCGACCTTAGGCTCTTCAACCTTCAGCTCTTCGACCTGCCCGGCCTGTACCTCAGCCTGGGGTTCCTGTGATTCAGTTATTGTTTTTTCGTCGGACTGGGCCATCTTGTTTTCTTTCCTGACTTATGTTCCAGAAGTACACAACTCCAGAGGCTTGGGCGTCTGTGCCTGGTGCGGATGCTCCGGGCCTGCGTAGATTTTCAGTTTGGTCAGCATCGCGATGCCAAGCCTGGTTTTTGGCAACATTCTGCGGATGGACTCGCGAAGCACCTGCTCGGGCTTCTTGACAAGCATATCATCGAGCGTGGTCAGCTTCAGGCCGCCCGGGTATCCGCTGTAGTTTTTGTAGACCCGCTGGGTGGGCTTATTGGCGCCGGTGAGCTTTACCTTCTCGGCATTAACGATGACCACGAAATCGCCCGTGTCCACATGCGGAGTATACTCGGGCTTGTTCTTGCCCTGAAGGATAACAGCTACCTCGGCGGAAAGCCTGCCGACCACCTTATCAGTCGCGTCGATAAGGCACCAGTCTGCTTGAACCTCGCCCGTCTTGGCCATGTATGTCTTTGTTGTCATGATTATTCCTGCTTAGCGTCTCTGACTCGTAAAGGTAAAGAGCCACGCATTATGAACATAGCTCCCGAGCCTGTCAAGCCAATTTTGCGGGTTAAAACAAAAATTATTAGCCCTCAGCCAACAACAAAGTAAACTACGAAACACGCCAAAACCGCGAAAAGGGATAAAAGCAAAAAACTCCAACAAGCTGCGAGCCATTGGCAATTCCCAACTTTTTTTCTTCGCGGGAAGCATGATATCTCGCAAAAAGCGCGAAAGTTTACCTGGATATTCCTTGTTGGATATCGGATATTCAATTTCCACCCAACATCGCATCTCTACAAAAATCCTGTTAGAAGCCAACAACCCACGACTGGCGACCAAACATGGCTACCCAACTTCTGAATCCTGACTACTTCGACTCCTCCGGTTTCGGCAGGTCTTCTGGGGCGACCTTTTGGCCTTGCTCGGTGATGTGGACGAAGTTCATCCGCAGCTCGTACAGTGCCCGTTCGAGAAATGCGCTTTCCTCTTTCGTCAAGTTGCCCTTGGTCTTCTCCTGCAAGACTTCCATGTTGTCGATGTAGAATTTCGCCACCGCCAGGTCCACGAACCGCTTCTTGGTCTTGGGGTCTTCCATGCCGCCAAGAGCCATGACGCAATTTGTCAGCAGCATATTAGCCAGGGTCGAAAAACTCGCCGGGGGCAATTTCTGAGGCCCCCCTTCGCCCGAAGCCCCTGCCTGGCCTGGCTGGCCTGAAGCTGCTTCTGCTTCAGCCTTAGCCTTGGCGGCAAGTTTTTCCTTCTCTGCCTGGGCCTGGGTTTTCCAGTCGTCGTCCACAATAATTTTCGATGCGTCGTTGTCATTTTCTGCCATGATATCAATCTCCTGATTTCTCAAATTTGTTCGTAATTGTTCTCGCAAGCAAGAACCACTAATAAACACGAATAGACACTAATGCTATCCGTTTTTTTAGCTCC
>JAOZNE010000062.1:0-5652 GCA_029933955.1 Phycisphaerae bacterium | reverse complement strand
CAAGAACCACTAATAAACACGAATAGACACTAATGCTATCCGTTTTTTTAGCTCCGTAGGAGCTGTCAATCCATCGTAGCATGGGGCGGCTGTGCTACATGTTTTTCGTTTTTACTGACTCCTGACTCCTGAATCCTGTCTTCTGACTACTTTTTTTTCATTGCCTCTGCCACCAGACCTACGAATAAAGGCTGAGGCCGAAGTGGTCGGCTGGTTAGTTCCGGGTGGAACTGGGCCGCCATGAAGTAAGGGTGTTTCTCAGCGGGCAGCTCAAGAATCTGCATTATCGGATGCTCCGGATGTCGGCCGGAGAAAATCAGCCCAGCCTCTTCCAGCGTATCAATATATCGCGGGTCTACCTCGTAGCGATGCCGGAACCGTTGGCGGATCAACGTACTGCCGAACAGCTGCTGGGCCATGGTGTCGGGGGATATTTCCACGTCCTGACCGCCCAGCCTCATGTTGCCGCCCAGGCCTTCGATTTGCTTCTGCTCCGGCAGGATGCTGATAACGGGCGTCTGGCAGTCAGGCTGAAGTTCCTCGCTGCCAGCCCCAGCCAGGTTGCAAACGTTGCGGGCGTATTCTATCACCGCCACCTGGAACCCCAGGCAGATGCCCAGATATGGCAGAAGATTTTCGCGGGCGTATTTCACGCAGGCTATCTTGCCCTCCGTGCCGCGAATGCCGAACCCGCCGGGGATGATAATGCCATCCACCTCCGCCAAGGCCTGGGCCGCATCGTCCGGGCCAAGTTCGGTGGTCTCGACCCAGCGGATATCGACGTTGACGTCGTTGGCTACGCCGGCGTGTTCCAAAGCCTTGATGATACTGGCGTAGCTGTCGCGCAGGGCGACGTATTTACCTGTAATGCCGATGCGGACGGTCGCCTTGGCTTGGCCTATCTTGCTGGCGAACTGCTGCCATTGGCCCGCGTTTTTCATCTCGACCGCCGAGTTTACCTTGCTGCCCAGGCCCAGTAGCTGGACGACCTCGTTGTCCGTCCCAGCCTGTCGCATCCGCTCGGGCAAGAGATATATGCTAGGCAGATCGTGCATGGAAAACACGCGACTCCGCGGCACATTGGTATGGACGGAGATTTTCTGGAGGACTTTTTCGTCCACCTCTCGCTCAGCCCGGCAAGCTATCATGTCCGGGTGAATGCCGTACTCCATCAGCCTTTTAATGCCAAGCTGGGCAGCTTTGGACTTCTGCTCGCCCAGGGCTGGGGGGTCCAGCACATAGGTCAGAGCTACGAACATCACATTGTCCTGGCCTTCTTCATACGAAAGCTCGCGCAGGGCTTCGATATAAAACGCGTTTTCGATATCGCCGACCGTCCCGCCGACCTCGATAGCTACGACATCAGCTTCGGTCTCCATCGCCAATTCGCGCAGGCGCATCTTCACCTCGCCGGTAACATGTGGGATCATCTGCACGTCTCGCCCCAGATAGCCCCCCGCCCGCTCGCGGTCGAGGATAGTTCGATAAACCTGGCCGCTGGTGGTGAAATTCCGCCGAGAGAGGTCCTGGTCGAGCATCCGCTCATAGGTGCCCAGGTCCATGTCCGTTTCCATGCCGTCGTCCAGCACGAAAACCTCGCCATGGCGGAAGGGATTCAGCGTTCCGGAGTCTATATTGAGATAGCCCTCCAGCTTGATCGGACTGACGCGTAGGCCCTTGTCCTTCAGGAGCTTAGCCAGCGACGACGAGAATATACCCTTGCCCAGGCCACTCATAACGGTACCGAACACCGCTATATACTTGGTCTTGCCGGGCTGATAGCCGTCCGGCTGGGGGGTGTAAAATTCCGTCTCGTCAGTGGTATCCCTGAGAGATTTCAGCAAATCTGTTGCATCGCTCATGGGGGAGCAGTTTACCCGCCCTGCCCCATGCAACGCAAGCGGGAAAAGAAAAAAGTCGAAAAGCAGGAAAAACAGCAGAACACGAATGGCACGAATAAAAACGAATGGCACGAATGGGGTTTGAGTAAACAGCCGGTGCTATGGCTGCGGTTTTTGCAACCACGTTTGGCCGGTGGCATGCAACGCCATGAACTAGAACCGAAAATGGCTTTGCAAATTCTTCTATAATAAGGAATAACGATAAATATAGCGTGTTGCAAAATCGCTGGATGAACAGCGGTTTTTTCTGAATATTCAATATCCAGCAAGGAATATCCAATATCCAAGTAAAAAAAACATCACAAATATCCATTGTTCCTTGTTTTGCGGAGTTTTTTTGTCATTCCCGCGAAGCTTGTCCTCGACCCGATCGGGGAGCGGGAATCCAGTTTTTCTTTTTTTTCAGCCATCCCATAACAAGATGGCTTGACAGCTCCGTAGGAGCGATATCTTTGCAGTAAAAGTCGGTATGGATTTCTAGCTCCGTAGGAGCGGCATCTTTGTGTTGGTTTTTGGAGCATTTTAAGATATCGCTCCTACGGAGCTTGGTTCGTGGCGGTCTTTTTTCTACAAAGATGCCGCTCCTACGGAGCTAAAAAAATGCGGATTGACATTCTGACGACCCAGTCGCAGTCCCGTATGTTTATTGATTAAAATGCGACTAACAACCGAATTCCCGCTGTCTATGGGATGGCTGTGTTTTTTTTGTTTTTTTGCTTTTTCCTTCTTCTGTTGGATATTCCGTGTTGGATATTGGATATTCAATTTTGGCCCAGCCAGGTGCCGGGGTTCTACGCTTGGCGCGTAAGTTGGCTCAGGGCCCAGGCGATTTCCTTTGTCAGGCTTGGCTTGCTTGCCTGCAAGGTTTTCAATGGCTCTATCAGCATGGCGTTTTCACTATTGCCCGCGGCGATAACAGCGTTGCGCAGGAACATTTCGTAACTTGCCCGCCGAGTAGCCCGGCCTTGCGTAGCGGCGTCCCAGTCCTCGTGCGACCAGCGTAAAACTTCCGCCAAGCCAGGCTGGGCCCAACCTGGCGGGGCTTGCAATTCCGAATCGCCGAGAATCGACGGGCGATTGTGCGGGCAGACAGACAGGCAGACGTCGCAGCCAAAAACCCGCGAGCCTAGTTTTGGCCAAAGTTTTTCGGGGATTTTACCGCGATTTTCGATAGTGTGATAGCTCAGACACGCCCGGCAGTCGACGATGCCCGGAGAGACTATCGCGCCGGTGGGGCAGGCTGATACGCACGCGTTGCAATCCTCGCAAGAGCCAGGCTGGGCTTGGCTGGGCCTTAATGGCAGGTTGCAAACTATCTCCGCCAGGACAACATAACTGCCCAGCCCCGGCACGATGAGCGAGCCGTTTTGGCCTATCCATCCAAGCCCCGCAGCCACAGCCAGGGCGCGTTCAGCCAGGGGGGCGGTGTCCACAAAAGACCTGCCTTGGAACCCGGGAGCCAGTAGCTTAATCGCGTCGCAGAGTTTGTGCGCGCGGGCTTTGAGCACCTTGTGATAGTTTCGCCCGCGTGCGTATGTAGCTATCGATTCGCC
The DNA here is from genome assembly GCA_029933955.1 of Phycisphaerae bacterium. Lineage (GTDB taxonomy): Bacteria > Planctomycetota > Phycisphaerae > SM23-33 > SM23-33 > B1-G9. The sequence goes on along the minus strand of JAOZNE010000062.1, from coordinate 2,198 downwards.
GCTGTTTTTTTTTGTGGATGTGGCACAGTCGCCCTCGGCTGTGTTGAACTTGCCGTGTTTCCGGTGTTTTTCACACAAACTTCCCAGCCGAGGGCGGCTAGGCCGCTCTTTCGCGGCTGTGGCTGTCTCGTCCTGGCGACCCGTTGCGTAGCTCACCGCCAGGCAGATCACGCATCGCGAGCCTGGCAGGAGTTTGGACGGGCAAAGTCGCTCCTCGACGTGTCGGCGAAGATACTCCATCTCCGCTGCGTGGGGCGACCCCAGCCAGTCGCGCAACTTCGCAGACGACGCGATAGGCCCAGCCGGGGCTATGCCCACCCGCGCGAAGCCATGCTCCCGCGAAAGTTTCATAACAGCCAATGTCAGTTCGTCGTCGAAGTCCACGCCCGCCAGTGTATAGCAAGGCCTGGTTGATTGGAATCTGGAATTGGCGATATGCGAAGGGAAGAATTATTTCGAGTTTTGCGGGAATGACAAGAAAAAGAAAAAATTACCGCGAAAGAAAGCGTAGAACGCAAAGAGAAAAAATAATGAGAAAAGAAAAAACAAAACAGAAAAAACATGGACGGGGTACCCGTGCTACGGGTTAGCTGTTTATGAACTTTCGCATAATTTGTTCCGCCCGGGTGCTTAGCAGGTCAGCCGGGTTGGCCAGGGCCTGGGCGGTGGTTGTGTCGCCCTCGACCAACGCTCGGATGTCGCGGAAGATTTCCCGCGGCGCGTCGGGCTCGACCAGGCCCGCTATGCAAACGGTCGATACGCCCTGAATACCAGCGACATTAGCTACTCGGACGGGCACCTTGCCGAACCTGCTCTGGGCGTCGATGCGGCCCTCGCCGGTGAAACACAAATCGGCCCCGCGCAGCCTTTGTGGCAGCCTGAGCGCATCGGCGATAAGCTTTCCGCCATTTTCCAGCCTGGCCCCCGCAAAGGCAATCAGCCCAGCTCCCAGTCCGCCAGCTGCGCCGCTGCCGGGGATAGCCTCGACGTCGATGTCCATTTGCTCGCGGATGAGCCTGGCCAGGTGGGCCAGGCCCCGGTCGAGCTGTTCGACCATTTCGTCCGTCGCGCCTTTCTGCGGGCCATAGATCGCCGCTGCGCCTTGCGGGCCTGTCAGCGGATTGTTCACATCGCAGGCTACGCGGATATCAGCCTGGGCGACTCTCGCGTCGCGCGTGGAGAGGTCTATCGTCGCGATGGATTCCAGCCCGCCCCCAGCCAGGCCACACACGCAGGGCGAGCCGTCGGGTTCGCTGAAGGCCACGCCCAGTCCCTGCGCGCAGCCAGTTCCGCCGTCCACCGTCGCCGAGCCTCCGATGCCGAGGATGATGCGTCTTGCCCCCGCGTCGAGTGCAGCGGATATCAGTTGGCCCGTGCCATAGCTCGTGGTTCGCGTGGGATCGCGCATGTCAGGCCGAACCAGCCCCAGCCCCGAAGCTGCCGCCATTTCGATGACAGCCGTGGCTGCGGCGGGGCAACTGGCCTGGCCCCGGGCGGCTTCCTCGGCGGCAACCAGGCCGATCTCGCCGGGCAGCAGACCCTGGTCTCCGTCCGTGCCGAGCAACCCGAACCTCGCGCGGATTTCCTGTCCAAGCGGGTCGAATACATCGGCTGCGAGGAACCGCCCGCCGGTGGCAGCGACCATGGCTTCGACGGTTCCCTCCCCGCCGTCGGCCATGGGGCAGAGGTCTATCTGTGCCTCTGGCACAACCGCCAGCACCCCCCGCGCGATGGCCTGGGCTACCTGGGCCGCTGGGAGCGATTCCTTAAATGTATCCGGCGCGATAACTATTTTCATACGCGAAAGTATATCAAACCAAGCCCGGCCCAGCTACCGAGTTTTCAGACAAAAACAGAAGCAGAAAAAATAGCGAAATTTACCGGGGAAAATGCAACCTTATCAATGCGATAACCGTCGGATGAAACACATCAGATTTAAGCCTCTGACATTCATGCTCGATTCCCTTCATGGCTAATGGCGTGATAACCTATTAGACCATAAAGGGTTGAGCATGTTTTATGTCAAGATATTTAAGTCAAAACTGCCGAAGAGCCGCAAAAATGACTTTCGCAGCAAGGGCTCTTGATTTAGATAATTTTTTCATCTTTTTCCTTTTGCAGAGACTATGGTCTTGTCACGCCCAACAAATATTCACCTTCAAAAAGTGCGAAGAACAAAATATCTGCCGAAGGCGGAA
>JAOZNE010000061.1:10439-10564 GCA_029933955.1 Phycisphaerae bacterium | reverse complement strand
TGACTGGGTGACTGGGTGACTGGGTGATTGGTTTCCCCAGTGTCATTCCCGCGAAGGCGGGAATCCATGGAGCTGGGTGCCGTGGTTGCGGTGTTTGCAACCACGTTTAACGATGGCGTGGTTGT
>JAOZNE010000061.1:6506-10429 GCA_029933955.1 Phycisphaerae bacterium | reverse complement strand
CCCGCGGGGGTGTTCCAACCCCCCCCACCCACGGCACCCGAGCAACCGAGTTAAAATAAAAATTCGTGCCATTCGTGTTCTGCTGTTTTTTGCTGTTTTTACTTTTACTGACTATTGATTACTGACTACTATAAAAATTATGCCTGAAGGAAGTGTGATATCTGATTTGCATTTGTTTACGCACCGTAGCGACGGGGCGCATTGTGCGGACGAGATTCGCCAGGGGCTGGGGGAGTCGGATTTTTTCGTACTCAATGGCGATATTTTCGATTTTCGGTGGAGCACATTTCCCACGCTCGATGAGACACTCGACGCGGCTGAAGCCTGGCTGGTGGAAGCCTTGACGGTCAACCCAGCCTGCCAGGTGCACTACGTCATGGGCAATCACGACTGCCCGGCCCGCTTCGCTGTACTCCTGGAAGAATTAGCCCAGCGGGCGCCGAATTTCAACTGGCACCCATCGCACGTTCGGATAGGCAGCAATCTTTTCCTCCACGGCGACTTGCCGATTTCGCTCCGGCCTTGCGACCCCTTCCATCGCACGCCAGGCCATATCGAGCGACGCAAGGGCAAGCTGCTGAATCTGGCATACCTGGCTCTGATTTCAACCAGGCTGCATCGCATAACCGACAGACTCCACAGCCCAACGCGATGCGCCCAGCGGATTCACCAAAGCCTGGCTAGCGACCGCACGGGCCTGGCTGAGGGACTCACGGACATCTACTTCGGACACGTACACTACATCATGCGAGACTTTCGGTGCAATGGTTTATCTTTCCACAACACAGGCTCAGCGGTGCGACACCTCAAAAGCAAAATCATCCGCGTAATCGCGGATTGAAAATCAGACGCACCCGGGTTTTCACCATGAAGCACATGAAGTGCTTGTTTTTTGACTTGCCTGGCTTGATAATACGTTCGCTCGCATGGTGCGGGTAAGCAAATTGCGTAACCTTTAAGACTAAGGAACAGAACATGACCACAACACAAGAATCGCTTTCGTCAATTCAGCAAAACATGATGGCTTTGGGTAAGGAGTGTCCGGAGTTTATGGGCGCGTTCAAAGGCCTGATGGACAGTATCGAAAACAAGAGCCCGATGGACACCAAAACCGTCGAGCTGATACTCATCGGCATCTCCGTGTCCAAGCAGTGTTCGTATTGCATCGAGATTCATGTAGCAAAAGGTCTCAAAGCCGGGCTGAGCCGGGCTGAGATACTATCCGCAGCCCAGTTGGCGGTGCTGATGGGTGGCGGGCCAAGCCTAATGTACACCATGCAGGTCGTAATGAAAACGCTCGACAGCCTGGAAGGTTTATGAAAAAAGTTATCAGTTATCCCCAGCACTTATTTGCATAAACCCAAAGTCGTCGTTCTTCCGTTCGACTTAATCATTGGCCGAATGTAGCAAATAAGTGCTGGGTCAGTTATCAGTAAAAGAAAAAACAAAAGAGCCAAATGCAAAACTATCCGGGAATGTAGCACAGTCGCCATCGGCTGTGTTGAACTTGCTATATTTCCAGTGTTTTTTGTTTTTGCTGACTACTTTTATCTTTGCGTTCTTTTGCGGTAAAAATTTTTGTTTTTTTACCGTGAACGGTTACGGCTTTTGGAGACGGCAATGGCTAAGGTTCAGGTGGTTTCGCGCGAGTCGTTTGGATATGGTTTTGTCCCGGAGGAGTTTCTCCCGCCAGGCTGCGACGAGTATTCTCTGCGCAACAGCCAATCTCCGCACCCGCCAAACCATTGGCGACACCTCAAACCCGACGAAATCGAAAGGCTGATCCGCAACGCAAACACCTCTGCCAACTGGGACGACGTGTTGGTTACCGACGAGTTCAACCCGCGGTATATCACTAACAGCGAGTTCGCTGGGCTGGTTCGCATCGGACGCGTGGGCGAGGTTAGCCTGTCGCATCACGACCTGATCGTGCCGGTGGGCATTACCAACAGCAGGGTCGTCTCGTGCGACATCGGCGACAATGTAGCGGTACACAATGTGCGTTACCTGTCGCACTACATCGTCTCCGACCGGGTCATGCTACTGAACATCGACGAGATGCACACCTCAAACTACGCCAAGTTCGGCAACGGGTTCGTCAAGGACGGCGAGGACGAATCCGTCCGCATCACGATGGACCTGGGTAATGAAGCGGGCGGTCGAGACGTCCTGCCCTTCGACAGCATGACGCCCGGCGACGCGTTTCTCTGGAGCCGATTCCGCGACGACGACGCACTGGTGCAAAAACTCGCTGAGCTGACCCAAAACCGATTCGACTCCAAACGAGGCTACTACGGCACGGTCGCCCAAGGGTGCGTCGTTAAAAATTGTCGAATCGTAAAAGACGTAATCTTCGGCCCAGCTGCCTACGTCAAAGGTGCCAACAAACTGAAAAACCTCACGATAGATTCCACTGAGCAGGCCCCTACGCAGATCGGCGAGGGGGTCGAGCTGGTCAACGGAATCATCTCGGCAGGTTGTCATATTTTCTATGGCTGCAAGGCTGTGCGATTCGTCATGGGGCCTTGCAGCAACCTCAAATACGGCGCGAGACTCATCCATTCGTACCTGGGCGACAACTCCACCGTCAGCTGTTGCGAAATTCTCAACAACCTCATCTTCCCCGCACACGAGCAACATCATAACAATTCGTTCCTCACCGCATCGTGCCTGATGGGCCAAAGCAATATCGCAGCGGGGGCAACGATAGGCTCGAACCACAACAGCAGAGCCAACGACGGAGAAATCCTCGCGGGCAGAGGTTTTTGGCCCGGGCTGTGTACGACGCTGAAACACTCCTGCAAGTTCGCCTCGTTCGTGCTCCTGGCCAAGGCGGACTACCCAGCTGAGCTGAATATCCCGCTGCCATTCTCACTGCTGAGCAATGACCAGGCCAACGACCGCCTGCTCGTAATGCCCGCTTACTGGTGGCAGTATGACATGTACGCGCTGATGCGAAACAGCTGGAAGTTCCACAGCAGAGACAACCGCCATGCCCCCACGCAGCATATCGAGTTTGACTTCCTCGCGCCTGACACGGTCGAGGAAATTTTCCAGGCCCGCAGACTTTTGGAGATATGGACTGCAAAAGCGCACTGCAAACAGCAAGGCCAAGCTGAGGAATTAACTGACGACGCCCTGGCCCAGATGGGTCAAAGACTCCTGGCTGATAAGCCCGAAGTCGTCGATGCCCTTACCATACTAGGTGAGGATATGGAAAACTCTCGCCGGGCTGTGGTGATACTAAAAGCTCGCCAAGCGTGGGAAGCCTATCGACAAATGCTGGTATATTATGCTGTGAAAAATCTGCTGGACTGGCAGGGAAAAAAATCCGAAATCCAAAATCCGAAATCCGAAATGGCCGGAGAGCTTGGCGCTCCGCGCGCCAAAAACTGGGTAAATCTCGGAGGCCAACTTATGACCCGGGCGAGCTTCGACGAGTTGCGAGAAGATATCAAAGCGGGCAATCTGGCTGACTGGGACGCGATACACAAAGCATGCGACAAATACTGGCTGGAGTATCCCCAGGCCAAGCAACGACACGCCTTTGCGACGCTGCTGGCGATTTTCGGCGACGCGGAATTCTCGCCTGAACTTTGGAACGACGCGCTCGACCAGGCCCGCGACGCTCAGCGATTCATCTGTGAGCAAACCTATCAAACCAGGCTGAAGGATTTCAAAAACCCCTTCCGCCAAACGACATTCCGCAACGCCCAGGAGATGACAGCGGTAGTCGGCACAATAGATGACAACAGCTTCGTCAAACAAGTACGACAAGAAACCGAAGACTTCGAAAAAAAAATTGAACGCGGGAGGCAGTAGACAGAAGTCAGGATTCAGGAGACAGGAGTCAGAATTGGCTTTTCCGTAGCACGGGCGTCTCGCCCATGTTTTTTCCGTTTTCTTTTTTGGTCATTCCCGCG
>JAOZNE010000061.1:0-6406 GCA_029933955.1 Phycisphaerae bacterium | reverse complement strand
TAGCATCCCGATACATCAGGATCCTCGGCTGTGTTGAACTTGCTATAATTTCAATGTTTTGCACACGATCTTCCCAGCCGAGGGCGGCTAGGCTACATTTTTTCAATTTGTCGGGGTAGAGATTATGCGGACGAGTTGGCGGGCCAGGTCTTTTTTCGGTCTCTTAGCCCAGGGCAGGAGGATGTTTTCCGCGTCGAGAATACAGGCCAAACTTTCAGCGGAGTTAAAAGCTGCGGGCGTGTTTGCTACCGAAAAATCCGCGTGCTTGTCAGCTAATTCCTGTCGGGCCTTGGCGAGAATATCTTCGGGCGTGCCTTGCTCGACGGCGAACGCGACGACGATTTGCCCCGGTTTTTTTGCCTGGGCGACCCTGGCCAGGATGTCATCCGTAGGCTCGAGCGAAATTGTAATAGGCCCAGCCTTGCGAGAAAGTTTGGTCGCAGCCGGGCCGTTGGCCAATTGAAAATCTCCCACAGCTGCGGCCATGACCAACACGTCGCAGGCATCGCAACGCTCAGCCAGGGCTGATGCCAGATCCTCGACGCTGGTAAATGGCACTACCTTCGCCCCCTCGGGTGGCGGGAGCGAAACGGGCCCCGCCAACAGCGTTACCTCATGCCCAGCCTCGATAGCAGCAGCAGCGACAGCGAAACCCATCAGGCCACTCGATGCGTTGGAGATGAACCGCACCGTATCGATATACTCCCGCGTCGGGCCTGCTGTAATAAGAAATCGCATCGTAATACCCCAGATTGTTTTCAGCTGTTCACGCGAACGAAAGAAACACGGATGGACACGGATATGCACAGATATTTAAACTACGAAAGGTGCGAAAAACTCGAAAGAAGAATAAAAAACTTCATTCGATTCGTGGCGAACTTGCCGTTCTATGTGTTCTCGCACTGTGGATTTTGTCTTTCAATCCGTTTTGAATAAATATCATCCGTGCTTATCCGTGCGTATCAGTGGTTCTTTTTTTGTCTGTTATCGCGTAGCTGGGGATGGCTACTGTGCCCGCTTCCTGGGCGGGCGATCTTTGAGCAGTTCGGTGATGGCGTTCATCAGCTCGGCTGGGCTGGCCAATCGCCCCGGGCCTGTCGTGCCGCAGGCCAGGTTTCCCTCAGCTGGGCCTGCGAAATGGAAACCCCACTGTCGCAATTTGCTGACATTGGCTTGGGTTGGTTCTGCTGCCCACATTCTGCTGTTCATAGCGGGAGCTATAAGTATCGGGCAGATGCCGCTGACAGCCAGGGCTGTGGTCGATACCAGATCCTCAGCCAGGCCCGCTGCGAACTTGGCGATGATATTGGCTGTGGCGGGCGCTACGACCATAAGGTCAGCCCGGTCGGCCAGGGCGATGTGATTTGCCCGACCCTGCCCCGGGCCTATCCAAAGGCTCGTGTAAACTTCTCGACGGGTTAGGCCTTGCAGTGTAGCGGGGCCTATGAACTTCTGGGCTGCCTCGGTCATAATCGCCGACACGCCCGAACCGGCCTGGACCAGCTGACTAGCCAGGTCCGCAGCTTTGTAGCAGGCTATCCCGCCGGTGAGACACAGCAGGATTTCATAGTCCGCCAGTGGGGCAGGTTTGCTCGCGGGGGCGGTCATAGCTTGGCCAATTCTTCCGGCGAGGGGATGTCGCTGCGGTCATAGTCGATAGTGACTTTGTCGTCCAGGATTTCCTGGATAGCCAGCTCCATGTCCGTCATGCCTTTTGTGCGTTCCACCAGCGGACGCGAGCCGTTCATCAGCTCGACCATTCGCTTTTGGATAAGGGCAGTCAGTTTGAATCTGCCACCCACCTTGTTGACGATATCTTCGCTCTTCAGTGCCTCAATCATTCGTTGCTCCTGTTTTTATCTGGTTTGGCCCGTGGCCTTGCACTATCTCCACGACCTGCGACATCGCTGCCTCGAGGTCGTCATTTATCACAATGTGTCCATACGCACCGCTCTGCCGAGCGGTTGCTAGCTCGTCCCGGGCCTTGCCAAGTCGACGCCGAAACGACTGCTCGTCTTCCGTGCCGCGACCAGCAAGCCGCCGGGCCAACTCCTCGTCGCTGGGCGGAGCGATAAGTATAAACGTCGCCGTCGGCATTTTCTCGTATACCTGCAACGCGCCCTGGACATCTATTTCCAACAGCACAGTTCGCCCCGCCTCAATAGCCAAGCTAACGGGCCCAGCGGGCGTGCCATACATATTACCAAAAACTTCCGCCCATTCCAGCAATTCGCCTTGTTTTATCATCCGCTCGAATTCGCTCAGCTCGACAAACAAGTAATCTCGCCCAGCCACCTCGCCAGGCCTGGGCTTGCGGGTCGTCACTGAAACGCTAAACTCCGCACCGGTCCGCCGAAGCACCTCTTTGGAGATGGTACTCTTGCCCACGCCGCTCGGGCCTGATATCACGACCAGTTTTCCGCCATTATCCATATGCGACATCCTGAATCTATTCCAGGTTTGCAGCTTGTTCTTTTATTCGGTCGATGGCGGTTTTGATATCCACCACTGCCCGGGCGATATCCGCGTCGCCGCCTTTGGAAGCTATGGTGTTAGCCTCTCGCAGCATTTCCTGGGCCATGAAGTCCAGCTTGCGGCCCATTGGTTCGTCGGCGTCGCAAATTTTTCGGGACTCTTTCAGGTGCGTCGTTAGCCTGGATATTTCCTCGGCGATATCGCTCCGCTCGGCATAAATAGCGACCTCGCGAACCAGGGTCTCCTCGTCCAGGTGCAGCTTGGCCTTGGCGGTAAGTTCAGCTACCCGCTCGGCCAGACGGTCGTGGTAAAGTTGGACTACCTGCTTGGCCTTGGCCGCGATGGCGGTGAGGTTTTGTTCGATAATTTCGACGTTGTGCAACAGGTCGGCTACGATGGCCTGGCCTTCGGTTAGTCTCATCGTCACCATCGCTGCTATGGCCTGGCCGACCAGCTCCAGCAACCCCTCCTCCACCCGCTGGACAAGTTCGTCCGCTGCGGGAGGCTGGCAGACGCCGGGTAGCTGCAACAGCGACGCGATGTCCAGCCGAAGCAACGGATTGGCTTCGACCTCCAGGGGCTTTAGCTGTTCGAGATACTGGCCCAGCGCTGCGGTGTTGACGCGATAGGCAGCATCAGCCTGGGAGACTTTCATACGCACCGCCAAGTTCACGCTGCCACGCTGCAACTGCTTGCGGACGATCTGGTCGATCTTCGTTTCCAAAGGCTGAAGGCTGTCCGGCAGCCGGAGCGAGAGCTTCAGATAACGGTTGTTGACCGACCGCGCTTCGACGGAAAACTCTATGCTATCGACCAGCCCCGTAGCGGTGCCGAAACCTGTCATGGACCTTAACATCTATGTATTCCTAAATCAAAGTTATCAGTTGTCCCCAGCACTTATTTGCATAAACCCAAAGTCGTCGTTCTTCCGTTCGACTTAATCATTGGCCGAATGTAGCAAATAAGTGCTGGGTCAGTTATCAGTAAAAGCAGCGGAACATGAATGACACGAATTAAAACTAATGACACGAATTTTTTTTAAGTAATCAGTAACAGCAAAAAAAACATGGATTTCCGTGTGCGCGGGAATGACAAGAACGGCAATCAATTTGTAGGTCATGCAACTTGTTGCGTGGCAAAAACAGCAACCGCGGCACCCAATATAAATTACAAACACACCAACCACCCAATCAACCAGTCAACCAGCAACTAAAAATAGCTATTTTGTAGTTGGTGCTGGTGTTTGCGTTGGTGGTTTTACCTCAGCTGGTTTTACCTCGACCGGTTTCGTGGCAGCTGGCTTGGTGGTGGGTTCTGACGAGACTTGGGACGCGGGTTTTTCGTATTTCACGCTCACAAGCTCCGACGGATCCAGCCCTGCGCGAAACGCCCTTGCCTGGACGAGGTCGCCCTCGTGTACCCGGATCGGCACGCGGTAGAGCGTCGATTTTTCACTAGGCTCGTTGGCGTTGACAGTGTATCGGATAACCGCGCCCTTTGTGCCGTAGCAACTCATCGAGACCGTGCCATCGGCGCCCAAAGGCCAGCCAGCTGGGTCGAACACAGGTGTCTGGACTTGCTGAGACGGAGGCCTGATTGCGATGGCGCACGTCGCAGCCAGGAGCAGAAACACAGCCGTCAGTATAATCGTTACCCAGGTGAAAACATCGCCGGTTCGCGTGCCAAACGCACTGCTGCCAGCCCCAGCTCCGAAGGCGGAACCAAGCCCGCCGCCACGACCTTTTTGCAGAAGAACCACGCATATCAGCAATACGCAGACCATCAGGAACAACACTATCAGAAATGTAGCCATGTCTTTTTCCTCTATATATTCAGGTTAAAATCGTTTTTACAGTCCCGCTTTGACAATCGCGGTGAAGTCTTCTACCTTCAAACTCGCTCCGCCGATAAGCCCGCCATCGACGTCAGGTTGGCCCAGCAGCTCCGCTGCGTTGTCGGGTTTCATCGACCCGCCATATTGTATGCGGGTAGCCTGGGCGACCTGCTCGCTGTACATCTCCGCCAACAGCTTGCGGATATCCGCGTGCACTTCCTGCGCCTGTGCGGGCGAAGCGGTCTTGCCCGTGCCGATGGCCCAGACCGGTTCATAGGCGATAGTAACATTGGCCATGTCCGCAGCACTCACGCCAGCCAGGCCCAGTTGAATCTGTCGCTGGTTTACTTCCAGGGTTTGGCCTGCTTCTCGCTGCTCGAGCAACTCGCCGATAGCCAGGACGACATGCAACCCGTCAGCCAGGGCTTTTAGCACCTTCTTGTTGATAAGTTCGTCAGTCTCGCCGATGACATGTCGCCGTTCGCTATGACCCAGCAGGACATACTCACAGCCAACGTCCTTGAGCATGTCGCCGGAGATTTCGCCGGTGAACGCGCCGCTGGTTTCAAAGTACATATTTTGGCCACCCACGGAGATGCTGCTCCCGGCCACAGCGTCAGCTATCGACTTGAGATACACAGCAGGCGGAAAAAACGCCGTCTCGATCTCGTCAATCGAGCCGATCGTCTCCTTAAGACCCGCAGCCAGGGCCAGGCCACTTTCCAGCGTCGTGTTCATCTTCCAGTTACCAGCGATAAATAATTTGCGTGCCATTTTTATTCCTTATAGATTTCTGACTTCTAAATTCTGACTTCTGACTCCTGACTTCTACTAAATCGTTCCGGTTGCTTTTGGGAAGCTGCCCAGGACGTGTAGTTCGTTGCAATGTTTTTTTACTTCGTCCAGGCAGGCGGTGAACTTTTCGTCCTCAGCGTGGCCTTCGGCGTCAATAAAGAAATAATACTCCCAGTTCTTCCGCTTCGACGGGCGGGTGTCAATGTTCGTGAGGTTCACGCCGTGCTTGGCAAAGACATTCAGCACCTCGACCAGCGCGCCGGACTGATTCGGTGCAGCAAAGAGAATCGCGGTCTTGTCCTGCCCGGTCGGGGGCACGGGCTGACGGGAGATCACGAAAAATCGCGTCTGGTTATTCGGGCTGTCCTCGATATTGGCGAAGACAATTTTCAGCCCGTACAGCTCCGCAGCCAGGTCCGACCCAATAGCAGCCAGGTTGCTTTCGCTGGCAGCCATCTCCGCCGCTTTGGAACTACTGGCGACGCTGACCATCTCCACCCCAGCCAGGCTCGACGCAAGCCAATTGCGACACTGGGCGAAAATCTCGGGCTTGGACGCTACGAGCTTGATATGCTCCGGCGAACAATTGGCCAGGAGATTGTGATGAATTTCCAGGACGACCTCGGCACAGATATGAACGTTCGAATCGACAAGGCAGTCCATCGTGCCGATAACCCCACCGCCCAGGCTGTTCTCGATAGGCACGACGCCCAGGTCGCAGTGGCCTCGGGATACCTCGTCGAAAATCGCGCGGAAATCCGGCAGGGGCAGATGCTCCACCGAGGAGCCGAATTTTCGACTCGAAGCCAGGTGACTAAAGCTGCCCTCGGGCCCAAGGTAACCGATCCGCAGCGGTTTTTCCAGTGCGAACGAGCCGCTCATAAGCTCGCGGTAGATAGCTTGGAGCGTTTTTTGGGGCAGCGGGCCTTGGTTCAGCTCAGCCAATCGCTGCAAGACTTTCTGCTCGCGGTCCGGCGCATAGATAGCAGTGCCGTCGGAGCGTTTTGTCTTGCCCACAGCAACCACAACCTCAGCCCGGCTGTTCAACAGCGAGACGATCTGACGGTCCAAATCGTCTATCTGCTTCCGCAGCGAAGCCAAGTCCAGATTTTTCACGTCGTTATCGTCAGTCATAAAGCCCTTCAGCCCGCCTGGGCGCACAACCCATCCGTTGGCGGAAGACCGCAAAATGTACCCGCAACGCCCCGACAGGTCAAGAGGGTTTTTTAAAAGCAGTCAGTATCAGTGAGTGTACGAGAAATTTTTCTGGCGGGGCCAGGCGGCACTGCGTTGAGCCTTCCA
>JAOZNE010000060.1:0-10567 GCA_029933955.1 Phycisphaerae bacterium | reverse complement strand
CACGCAACAAAAGGGAGGCTGAGCGAACCCGGAGCTACCGGGAAGGCCTGGCCATCCATAATGCCGCGACGGCGAACCAGGTCGATTGCACAGGCAGGTTTTCTGACTTACGACTTCATCCGACAGCTGGCATCTTTTTTTTGCCAAGCCGTCGAAAACCTCCCACCACACCTTCCCGGTTTCGCAACACACGAAACCAGTGGTTTTCCCGGGCCGAAAAGAGCATTGAGCAAACGGCTCGGGATTCGTGGCGGTCGTCGTCGATTACAGCGGCGCGTCCGCGGCCGATTCTCACGGCCTTCCCTTCGAACCTCCCCGCAGGGAAGCTCAAAACCTGTAACGCGAAACATACTAATCGACTTTGAAAAACTGTCAAGATGAAAAATAAAAAAATTTAAAAAAGAAGTCAGAATTCAGGAGAGCCTGTAGCCTGGCCGCCCTCGGCTGGGAGAGTTTGTGTAAAAAACATTGAAATTATAGCAAATTCAACATAGCCGCCCTCGGCTGGGAAAGTTTATGTAAGACGCCAAAAACCACAGCCGAGGGCGGCTGTGCCACATTGGCTTGTTCTTGTGGTTTGTGCATGCTTTTTGCTATACTTGTCGCATGGATTTACTGGCAGGACTAAACGAGCCGCAGACTCAGGCGGTGAAGCATATCGACGGGCCTTTGCTCGTGCTGGCTGGGGCCGGGTCTGGCAAGACGCGTGTTATCACCAGGCGAGTAGCTTACCTTGTTTCCCAGGGTATAGACCCGCACAACGTCATGGCTATCACGTTTACGAACAAGGCTGCGGAGGAAATGCGACAGCGAGTCGCCCAGCTTTACACTCCGCCCGGCGCAACGGTCTGCACCTTCCACGCACTGTGCGCCAGGCTGCTCCGCGAGTTCGCCGACCAGGCCCAGCTCGGCAGAAACTATACCATCTACGACCGCAACGACCAGCTCAAGATAACCAAGCAAGCTATCGAAGAGCTGAACCTGCCCGGGCACCAGACCCCAGCTAAGGTGCACGCCGCGATATCCAACGCCAAGGGCGACCTGCAAACGCCCGAAGCATACGCAGCCCTGGCTGAGGAACCGCTCGAACGGAACATCGCTCAGCTATACGCGAAATACGAGCAGACGCTCGCAGCCAACAACGCGGTGGACTTCGACGACCTGCTGATGCGCGTGGCTTTCATGCTGCGAGACCACGCCGACGTCCGGCAGTATCTCGCCGAGCGGTACCGCTACATTCTCATCGACGAATATCAGGACACGAACCGCGCGCAGTATATCATTGCCCACAGCATCGCGGCGGGCCATGAAAATATCTGTGCCACCGGCGACCCGGATCAGAGCATCTATGCCTGGCGCGGCGCGGACATCAACAACATACTCGACTTCGAGCACGACTATCCCGGCGCCACGATAGTCAGGCTGGAGGAAAATTACCGCTCGCGTCAGCCTATTCTCACCGCGGCGAGTTTGCTCATCGCCAACAATGTGCTGCGAAAAAGCAAGTCGCTCTTCACTCGCAAAACCGGCGGCGACCCCGTGGTGATAGTGGCGGTGGACGACGAGCGGGCCGAGGCCAGGCTGATAGCGGATCGCATCGAAGATTTCCGCCGCGAAGGCGGAGCGTATAGCGATATAGCCTTGTTTTACAGGGTCAACAGCCTGTCCCGCGTGCTGGAAGAAGCTCTTATCCGCAAGGGCGTAGCGTATCGAATAGCCCGCGGCGTGGAGTTTTACAACCGCAAGGAAATTAAGGACGTCATCGCCTATTTGAAACTGCTGGTGAACCGGGCTGACGACCTTAGCTGTCTGCGGATTATCAACACCCCGCCGCGTGGCATTGGCGCGACGACCGTCAAGCGGCTACAGAGTTTCGCGTTTATGATAGACCAGGGCATATTGGGGGCGGCCGGCAGGGTCGAGGAGGCTGGGCTGTCAGCTTCGCCCACGAAAAAAGTCCGCGCCTTCGCCGAGATGATAACCAGCCTGGCTGCGAACCTCGATAGACCCGTGCGAGCGATAATGGAAGACGTCGTCAAGCTGTCGGGCATGGAAGAATCGCTGTCCAAGGGCGACGAGGACTCCAGGCAAGCCAAGTCCAATGTGGACGAACTGATAACCACCGCCGCGGAGTTCGACGAGTCGCCAAGTCGAAGCGAAACGCAAGGCCAGGGCGAGACCCCGCTGGCGGAATATCTCAATCAGGTTTCGCTCATCTCCGACGCGGATCATCTCAAGGGCCAAAGTTCCGGAGCCGTAACGCTGATGACCCTGCACGCGGCCAAGGGCTTGGAGTTTCCATGCGTTTTCATCGCAGGCTGTGAGGAAGGCTTGCTGCCGTTTAGTCGCGGGCCAGCTCTGCCTGGCGAGGTCGAGGATATTTCGCAAATCGAGGAAGAGCGACGCCTGGCCTTTGTTGGCATCACTCGGGCGATGGAAAAACTCACGCTCACCCACACACGCAGCCGACGGGTCCGGGGCATGGAACAGCCACAGACTCCGTCGCGTTTCGTTTTTGAGCTAGGCAACGAAACCGTCCGGCGCGAAGACTGCACAACGAAAACCCCCGCCAGGCCCAGGCATCGTCGCGGCGGGTTTTACCGGGCGGAAAAACCGGAAAAATCTCCCGCCAGCCTTCGCGAGGATATCGAGGCGATGAGCTGCTACTCGTCAAACCAGCCCGATAATTTCGACATGGACGCAGGCTGCGGGGAGAACCCATTTCCGCCGGAGTACGAGCACCTCAAACCAGGCTGCATGGTGCAACACGAGCAGTTCGGCCTGGGCAAACTGGTGCACCTGGCCCAGAGCTGGCCCGACACACGGGCAACGATACTCTTCCACGAATTCGGCGAGAAAAAACTCGTCCTCTCCCGCACCAGCCTGGAACTACTGGATACGCAATTGTAGTAGCATGGACGTCCCGCCCATGCCTCTTTTTCTGGTAACCGTTCACACAAAAACCTGAGCCACGGATAAACACCGATGTACACAGATAACTAAAACGCAATCGTGTTACTACAAGGATATCGCTCCTACGGAGCTGCCTGTCTCACCTACTGATCATGGGATGTCTGTGTTCGGTTTGCTGTCATGCGAAGTTTTGTGTACGTAATTAAGATTCGGTCTAATTATTAGCCGAGACATAAAAAAAGGTTTCACTTCGTGAAATCGTCAATATAATGTTTTGTTTCGTATCTTGTCTGTGATGTTTCATAAACACAGGCGTTGGCTGCAAGGTTCGCACCGAAAATCGCGTGGGCCTAGTGCAGCTATTTTATTTCGGATATTTGTGAAAAATTTCACAATCTTTCATAGGTCGTAGGTCATGCAACTTGTTCGCATGGCAGAAACAGAAAAAAATGGATTCCCGCTTTCGCGGGAATGACACGGAAGAAAAAGTTAAAAACAAAATTCGTGACTTTCGTTTTTGTTCGTAACATTCGTGATATTCGTTTTTATTCGTATCATTCGTTTTTTGCTGTTTTTGCTTTTACTGATTACTGAAAACTCTTTAACGAGGTATCTAATATGACTGAGGCAATTGAAACTACGGTTCGCGAAGCATGTGCCGCAAGCGGCAACGACCGGTCGCGTATGATGGACATCGTCCGGGCGGTGCAAGCCAAGCAAGGCTGCGTGAGTGGCGAGGCGATGGAGCTTATCGCCAAGGAAGTTTCCGCCCATCGCGTCGAGGTCGAGAGCGTCGTATCGTTTTACGCGTTTCTCTCCGACAAGCCCAAGGGCAAGATCGTCATTCGCCTGTGCGACGACGTCATCGACGAGATGAAGGGTTCCCAGGCCGTGGCTGAGGTTCTCAAGGAAGAGCTGGGAATCGACTTTGGCCAGACCACCCCCGACGGCAAAATCTCTCTGGAGCATACGCCCTGCATCGGCATGTGCGACCAGGCCCCCGCCCTGATGGTCAACGACGTAATCGTTACCCATCTCACAGCTGAGAAAGTCCGCGAGATTCTTCGCGCTCGCAGCGACGACCCGGACCCGTCCAGGCTCGTTACAGAGTTTGGCGACGGCAACAACGCCAACAATCTGGTCAAGGCCATGGTGCAGAACAATATCCGCCAGGCTGGTGAGGTTATCTTCGCCGAGATGCAGCCTGGTGCCGGGCTGAAGAACGCCCTGGCCATGTCGCCAGCTGAGGTTATCCGCGACGTCAAGACCGCCAGGCTGAGAGGCCGAGGCGGTGCGGGCTTCCCCACCGGCATGAAGTGGGAGTTCACCCGCGGAGCTGAAGGCGACAAGCGATACGTTTTGTGCAACGCTGACGAGGGCGAGCCTGGCACGTTTAAGGACAGGGTTATCCTTACGGAACGGCCTGACATTATGTTCGAGGGCATGACCGTCGCGGGCTATGCTATCGGCTCTGACGAGGGCATCGTTTATCTGCGGGCTGAATATGCTTACCTGCGAGCCTTCCTGGAAAGCGTCCTGGCTGACCGCCGAGACAAGGGACTCCTGGGCAAGAACATCGGCGGCAAGGATGGGTTCGACTTCGATATCCGCATCCAGATGGGTGCTGGTGCCTACATCTGCGGCGAGGAAACTTCGCTGATAAGTTCCTGCGAAGGCCTGCGAGGCGACCCGAAAAACCGCCCGCCATTCCCCGCACAGAAGGGCTACCAAGCCTCGCCGACCACGGTCAACAATGTCGAGACATTCTGCTGCGTCGCACGCATTTTGGAAAAAGGCCCGGGCTGGTTCGTCCAGACCGGCTCGGACGGCAGCCCAGGCACGAAGCTCCTGAGTATCTCGGGCGACTGTGCGAAGGCTGGTGTTTACGAAGTTCCCTTCGGCATCAAGCTCAGCGAGGTTCTCGAACTTTGCGGAGCCGATGACACCGCAGCTGTGCAGGTCGGAGGCCCAAGCGGGCAGATGGTAGGCCCGGCTGACTTCGATAAAGCAATCTGCTACGACCACCTCGCCACCGGCGGGTCGATGATGGTATTCAACTCCACGCGAAACGTGCTGAAAATAGCACGGAAATTCATGGAGTTTTTCGTCGAGGAAAGCTGTGGCTACTGCACCCCCTGCCGAGTCGGCAATGTGCTGCTGATGAATTGCCTGGACAAGGTCATCGCAGGCAAGGCAGAGCAGGCCGACCTGGACTACATGGAAGAACTGGGTCAGACCGTCAAGGTTACCAGCCGATGTGGCCTGGGCCAAACCTCGCCAAACCCCATCCTCTCAACGATGAAAAATTTCAAGCCTCTGTACGAAGCCCTGCTGATTGCCCCGAACGAGGAAGGCCTGCAACCCAGCTTCGACCTCAAGGCTGCCGTCGGCAAGGCAGAATGCATAGCTGGACACGAATCTCTGCACGCATAAGCGAAAGTAAAGGTAAAAACATGAGCGATACTATTACGATTACAATTGACGGCGTGAAAGTCTCCGCCGCACCAGGCCAGACTATCATGCAGGCTGCCGACGCAGCTGGCGTTTATATTCCCAGGCTTTGCGCGATGGACGATGTGTCGCCGCACGGCAGTTGTCGGGTCTGCACCGTCATGGTCAACGGACGAGCCCAGTCAGCCTGCACCCAGCCCGTCGCTGATGGCATGGTTATCGAGAATGATACCGAAGCAATCACAGCGATGCGGCGGGACATCGTCGACATGCTCTTCGTCGAGGGCAACCACTTCTGCATGTTCTGCGAGAAGTCCGGCGACTGCGAACTCCAGGCCATGGCATATCGCCTGGGCATAGCTGCACCGAAATATCCCTACCAGTTCCCCGATCGCACGGTGGACGCGTCGCATCCGGACATTTTCATCGACCGGAACCGTTGCATTTTGTGCGGGCGTTGCGTTCAGGTCAGCAGAGACCTCGACGGCAAATGCGTCTTCGAGTTCGTCGGACGCGGGTCGGACAAGCGAGTAGCGGTCAACGCCGATGCCCGCCTGGGCGACACGGACGTGGCTGTTACGGACAAAGCTTTGGATGTCTGCCCTGTCGGCGCGTTGCTGAAGAAGCGCACAGCCTACGCCACCCCGGTAGGCCAACGCAAATACGACCACGAGCCTATCGGTTCGGATATCGAAGCTGCAAAATAAACCCCAGGCCCGCGGAAAGAAAAACCGCCCCAGCCTGCCTAGAATGTACCGTGAGCTTGTTCCATAGCTGTTTGTAAATGATTTTTTGCACAAAGTACGCATAATTTATACCGTAGCCTGTTTTGTTTCAGCCAGGCTGGGTTAAGAAAAGGAATCGAAAAATTATGGCCAAACCGAAACTTGCAACAACGTCGCTGGCTGGCTGCTTTGGCTGCCACATGTCTATCCTCGACATCGACGACCGTATCCTGAAACTGGTCGAACTTATCGACTTCGACAAGTCCCCCATCGATGACATCAAGACCTTCTCAGGCCCGGTTGACATTGGGCTTATCGAGGGTGGCTGCTGCAACGAGGAAAATGTCCGAGTGCTGCAGGATTTTCGTAAGAACTGCAAGATACTCATTTCCCTCGGCGACTGTGCGATCAACGGCGGCATCCCCGCGATGCGAAATGGCCTGGACCTGAAAGAATGTTTCGACGAAGCCTACAGCACCGACAACAGGATAGGCCCGGCTGTGCATAACCCGTCAGGCCAAACGCCCAACGACCCCGAACTGCCGCTGCTGCTGGACCGGGTCTACACCTGCCAAGAGGTCGTCAAAGTAGACTATCACCTGCCAGGCTGCCCGCCACCAGCTGACGCTATCTGGGAAGCACTGGTCGCCCTGCTGACAGACAAACCCATAGCCCTGCCATATGAACTGGTCAAATACGACTGATTTTAACGGCAAATTCAGCTAACGGCAAATTCGAATGTCGAAATTCGAAATACTAAACAAATTCGAATATCGAATTACCAAAACATAAAACAGCAAATACGAATATCGAAATACTAAACACGCTGATTTCGATAGTTTTACCGGAGAATAAAAATGGTAAGCGAAAATCAAAAGAAAATCACGATCGAGCCGGTTACGCGAGTCGAAGGCCATGGTAAGGTTACGATTCTGCTGGACGACGACAACAAGGTAACCCAGGCCAGGCTGCACATTGTGGAGTTCCGCGGCTTCGAGCGATTCATCCAGGGCCGACCTTTCTGGGAAGTCCCCGTCCTCGTGCAGAGGCTTTGCGGCATCTGCCCGGTCAGCCATCACCTCGCAGCTGCCAAGGCGATGGACATGGTCGTCGGCGTCGACCAACTCACACCAACCGCTGAGAAAATGCGTCGTCTGATGCACTATGGTCAAACTTTCCAGTCTCACGCGCTGCACTTCTTCCACCTGGCCAGCCCGGACCTGCTGTTCGGGTTCGATGCCGACGTCGCCATTCGCAACGTCATCGGCGTAGCTGCCAAGTTCCCGGACCTCGCCGTCCAGGGCGTGATGATGCGTAAGTACGGCCAGGAGATTATCAAAGCCACCGCCGGCAAGAAAATCCATGGCACCGGTGCCATCCCTGGCGGCATCAACAAGAACCTCACTATCGCCGAGCGAGACGAGTTCCTCAAAGACATCGACCAGATGATGGAGTGGAGCCGAGCTGCGTTGAAAATCGCCAAGGACTACACCGTCGAGAATCTCGAAAAGGTCGCGCCATTTGGCTCGTTCGATTCAAACCACCTTTCGATCGTCCGCGAAGATGGCGCGATGGACCTTTACCACGGCAATATCCGAGCCATCGACAAAGACGGCAACAAGATTATCGATCAGGTCGACCCGCGGGATTATCACAAGGTTATCACCGAGGAAGTCCGCCCCTGGTCATATATGAAGTTCCCGTTCCTCAACGAGCTTGGCCCGGAAAATGGCTGGTATCGCGTAGGCCCGCTGGCAAGGGTAAACACCTGCGACTTCATCGACACGCCAGAAGCGGAAGCTGCCCGCAAGGAGTTCATGGCCGTTACTGACAACAAGCCAAACAACCTGACCATGGCATATCACTGGACCAGGATGATCGAGTTGCTGCACTCGTGCGAGAAAATTAAAGAGTTACTCAACGACCCTGACCTCCAGGGCGAAGACCTCATGGCCAAGGGCGACCGCCGCGAAGAAGGCATCGCTATCATCGAAGCCCCGCGAGGCACGCTGTTCCATCATTATAAGGTCAACGAGGACGACCAGGTTACCATGGCCAACCTCATCGTCTCGACCACCAGCAACAATGTGCCGATGAACCTTGCCGTCGAGAAGGTCGCCAAAGACCATCTCTCCGGCGTGCCGGAAATCACCGAAGGCCTGCTGAACCATGTCGAAGTCGCCATCCGCGCTTACGACCCCTGCCTCAGCTGTGCCACCCACGCGCTGGGAAAAATGCCCCTGGTAGTTACACTAAAAGACCCCAGCGGCAAAGTACTGGACACCAAAGCTACAAACTAAAATGTAGCACAGTCGCCCCCGGCTGTGAACGAGATATGTAGCGTAAAACCCACAGCCGAGGGCGGCTGTGCCACATGCGGTGTTTTTTGCTTTTACTGATTACTGACAACTTTTTACCTTTGTGTTCTTTGCGTTCTTTCGTGGTAAAAAATTTTTTTGCTTTATCGGACAAACCCGGATGGATAAGAATCGCAAGGTACTGCTGATAGGCTATGGGAATCCGGGTCGGCTGGACGACGGGCTTGGCCCAGCCGTGGCAGAGCAAGCGGAGAAATTATCCCTGCCCTGTCTTACGGTCGATAGCGATTATCAGTTGACCGTCGAGGATGCCGCGGAGTTTGCGAACTACGATACGGTGGTCTTGGCCGATGCGGATACCACAGGCCCAGAGCCGTTTTGGATGAAGCGGATTTTGCCCAAGACGGGGCAACTGAGTTTCACCAGCCACAGCGTAGACCCGAGAAGTTTGCTCGCCCTGGCGAAAGAACTTTTCAAAACCGAGCCTGTGTGTTATATTCTCGGCGTACGAGGCTATGAATTTAACGAGTTTGGCCAGAGGCTCTCGCCCGGTGCGAAAGCGAACTTGGCCGAGGCTGTGAAATATCTGGAAAAGTGCTTGCGAGATGGCGAGCTGAAAGAAATTCGTTCACAGGGCGGAGAGATATACCGCCAGGACGAACAGTGCGAAAAGGATAACCAATGCAAGACGGAAAACATGTAGTTCTTTGTATCGACGACGACAAGGACATCCTGGAATTTCTCGAGATGGTTCTAGGCTCAGCTGGCTACATCGTAGCCACAGCTGGCAGCGCCGAAGAGGGGCTGAAGGCCTACAAAACCGCATCGCCCGACGTCATCATCGTCGATCTGATGATGGAAGAAATCGACGCCGGGACGAATTTCGTCAAGGAGCTAAAAGCCCAAGGCCAAAGCACGCCGATCTTCATGCTCAGTTCCATGGGCGACGATCTGAACATGGCTACGGACTATTCCGCACTAGGCCTGGCGGGCGTTTTCCAGAAACCGGTCGATAAAGACCAGATGCTCGCAACCATCGCGGCCAAGCTCCAATAGGCCCAGCCGCCGTTGCGGTTTGACGCCCGGGGCGATACAATAACTGGCCATGAATGACGGGCGAATCCCATTCTGGAAGCTCACCGGCAGCGGCAACGACTTTATCTGCATCGACAACCGCGATGGCCGATTCGACCCCATGCTGGCCGAGCCAGCTGCCAGCGGGCACTTCGCAAGCACCCTCTGCAAGCGAGGCCACGGCGTCGGAGCCGACGGGGTAATCTTCGCGGGCAAGCCGGAAATCGAAGGCTTTGCCGATATCGCCGCGAGGTTCTTCGAAGCTGACGGCAGCGAGTGCGAACTCTGCGGCAACGGCACAGCCTGCTTCACGCGATTCGTTTTCGACTCGCTCTTCGTGCCCGACCACGAAGTAAAAATCCTCACCCCAGCCGGGGTCGTCCTGGCCAATCGAGCCGACGGCGATTATATCCGCGTCTGCATTCCCGCCCCGGAAAACCGCAGGCCGGACCTGCTCATCGAACTGCCCGGGCGAAGTTTTCGGTGCGACTATGCCCTGGTCGGCGTACCGCACCTGGTAACATACGTGGACGACATCGAGCAGATCGACGTCGCCCGTTGGGGCATGGCCTTGCGAAGCCACCACGACTTTCAGCCACGCGGCGTAAACGTAAACTTCGTGCAGGTTATCGGCGTCGGCGAGATAGCGGTTCGTACATTCGAGTTCGGCGTCGAGGCAGAAACCCTCGCCTGCGGCACAGGCTCGAGCGCCTCAGCCATCGAAACCGCACTGCGACTGGGATGGGGAGACGAGTTTCGTCTGTGCGACAAGCCCGTGCTGGTCCACCCTCGCAGCGGCGAAATCCTGCGAGTGTTCTTCTCCGCCAACTCGCCTGATCAAACCGAACCAACCCACGAAACCGTAATAACCGATGTCTGCCTCGAGACAACAGTCCGACTGGTAGTACGAGGAGAGCTACACAAAAACTTCATCGCCGAAGCATGTAGCACAGCCGCCCCATAATCAGTAGGTGAGATAAACAGGCAGCTCCGTAGGAGCGATATCTTTGTAGTAACGCGATTGCGCAATATGTTTAGCTCCGTAGGAGCGGCATCTTGCTGTTGGGCTTTGGAACCGTTTAAGAT
>JAOZNE010000059.1:0-10625 GCA_029933955.1 Phycisphaerae bacterium | reverse complement strand
GTGGCCAATGGAACAGCTACTGGAAACAACTACGAAAAGCCGCCTGACCCCGCCAAGGGCTGTTTTTTGACGCAGTTGAGCCAACTACTTGGGATGAGAACCTTTTTTTGTCATTCCCGCGAAATCCTCGACCCGATCGGGGAGCGGGAATCCATGTTTTTTCCTTTTTCGCTATCGCTATCGAAATCGATTTCGATAGCGATTCAACATTCGCCGTTACAGTATATTTACCGGGTCTACGTCTGCTGCTATGTCGGCGCGGATGTCGTGGATAATTTTGCCTAGCCGACCGTCCAGGGCTTGCTGCACCAGGCCTGGGGCCTTTGTGATTATAAGGATATGAAACCGAAACTGGTTCCGCAGCTTGACGAACTGGGCTTGCTGCGGGCCTATCATGGTCATTTGCCCATCTGGTATCAGCCGTCGTAGGGCCTGGCCCAGTTTCTCCGCGGCCTTGCTGGCGACTTCCATCTTCTCGTGTCGCACGATGAACCGCACCATCCTGGCAAATGGCGGAAGGTGTGCCTCTGCCCGCTCTGCCAACTCGCGAGCGGCGAAAGCTTCATGGTCGTGATGTTCCGCTGCCTGTATGGCTGGGTCGTCGCCGTGGAGCGTCTGGACGATAACCTGCCCCGGCGCAGCCCCCCGTCCAGCCCGTCCTGCCACCTGCACGATAAGCTGAAATGTCCGCTCGGACGAACGGAAGTCGTTGATAGCCAAGGCTGTGTCCGCCGAGGCGATCCCCACCAGCGAGACGTTGGGAAAGTCCAGCCCCTTAGCCACCATCTGCGTGCCCAGCAGGATGTCGATTTCCCCCTGGCCAAACTCTCGCAGCACCCGCTGAAACTGCTTCGGCGAGGTCATGGTGTCGCTGTCCATCCTCGCTACGCGGGCAGCGGGAAACTTCCGAGCCAGCTCGTCCTCGATGCGTTGTATGCCATAGCCGAACAGGAGAATCTTGCCGCCGCAAGCTGGGCAGGCTGTCGGCACCGCGGCGGTGTGGTCGCAGTGATGACAGCTAGCCAGCTGAATCGCCCGGTGGTAAACCATAGGCCTGACGCAGCTGTCGCACTGCATTATCCACTCGCAACCTTTCGACGGGCAGAAGACATAACTCGCATAGCCTCGCCGATTCATCAGCAGGATAATCTGCTCCCGGCGGTCGAGCACCGAAGCCATGCGATTTGTCAGCGTATGACCGAGCAGCTCGATCTTGCCCCGCGTCATCTCTCGGCGGAGGTGGACTATCTCCAGCTTCGGCAAGGCCAGGCCTTGCACGCGTTTGGGCAGTCGCAGCAGGTCGTATCGACCGGTGTTGACATTGTGCATCGACTCCATCGAAGGCGTAGCTGATCCCAAAATTACCGCAGCCCCTTCCAGCGACGCCCGCTTGATAGCGACGTCTCGCCCGTGGTACCGCGGAGCGGTGTCCTGCTTGTAGCTGGACTCGTGTTCCTCGTCTACGATGATCAGCCCGACCTTGCCAGCCGGGGCGAAAACCGCGCTGCGAGGCCCGACGATAACCGACGCCAAACCCTTGCGAATTTGCTCCCAGTTGAACGACCGCTGCGCGTTGGTCAAGCCGCTGTGGAGCAAGGCTACGCGAGGCAGCCGCTTGACCAGCCGTTGTATGGTCTGCGTGGCCAGGGCTATTTCCGGGGTTAGTAAAATGGCCTGACGACCGGCGTCTATCACTCGCTGGATCGCCCGGATGTAGACTTCGGTCTTGCCGCTGCCGGTTACGCCGTGGAGCAGGGTGACGGAAAATTTTTGCTCGTCGAGTTTCGGCTCCAGTGCAGCGAGGACTTTTTGCTGGTCTTCGTTGATGTCGAATTCGCAGGGCAGAATTTCCCCGGCCAGATCTTCGAGCGTAACCTCTCGCGTCTCCGTGCGGATAAGCTCGCGTTTGACCAGCCGCCCGACAGTGTCTCGCCCGGCCTTGCTGTGTCGCATCAGCAACTCCAGCGGTATAGGCTCCTGGCCTTGATTGCGAGCTTCGAGCAACTCGTCGAGGACCTTTCGCTGCCGTTGTCCAAGCGAGCTGGGCCAGTCGGCGGGGGCGGAGTTCAGGAAGACGACCGTGCGCGATTTTGGCAGGGTCTTGCCGACCGCTGATGGCACGCATGCAGCCAGGGTTATGCCCAGCGGCGTGAGGTAGTATTGACTTATCCACTTGCCGAGCTGCCAAAGATTCTCGCCGAGCTGTCGCTGGGTGTCCACCGCGTGATGCACAGGCTTGAGGGTGCGGGTCGTAGCAGGCCGCCCCAGAGCGACGATGAAACCCACCGTCGCGCGATTGCCCCTGCCAAACGGCACGCCAACGCGTTGGCCCAGGAAAGGCTCGCCAAAGGCGGCGGGGAAAATGTAGTCGTAACTGTCCCAGACATTGGCGTTGAGGGCCACCGCCACGATCTGACCCTGGGGCTGAGGCGCGGGGGTCTCCGGGCCAGCGGGCTTGTCCTGCGGATTTTCGAACAGCAAATTCATGCCCGCATAGTACCTCCAGGCCGCCATTGTTGCAACGTCGAGCGGGGGAGGGCGACAGGGTAAAATCGAATATGCGCAGAACCGAAGCATCGGGACTACGGTGAAGATATTTGACATTTTCCAGGACCCGTTGTAGCATACGGGGAAGTCCGGGACTTGGGATCGGGATGTAGCCACTTGGTATCATTGGGAGAAAAAACATGAAGAACTATCGAATCACAACCCTCATCATCGTCGCCGTGGTAGCCTGTGTTTCCACCGTATCGGCGGGGGCGACAGAACAAGAAGCCCTCAAGGACTGGGGCAATCTTGAGCGGGCTTACAAGGACATGAAAAAAGACATCGAACCGGTCGTTCCGTCATACGCGCCCAACATAATCGGCAGCGATTATACCAAAATACTCGCCGTGTTGGACAATTACGAAAAGCTGATGAAGCCGAAATTTCAAAAACAACTCGACGAATTCTCCCAAAAGTATGGCAAAACCGCTTCTGAAATCAACGAGACGATGAAAACTACCGTAAAGGACGGCGAACACCCATCGACATCCGCTGGAGATATCTATGAAAGACTCAAAAAGTTCATGGACAATGTCCAACAGGCAAGAATCAACAAATCCCGTACGCTGGTTCAGGATGCCCAGAGTATCCAGCGAACCATAGACTCCTTCGAATCTCAGGCGAACGAAAAAAACTACGACAAATTGAAACAAACGCTCGGGTTCGCGATAAAATTCAATCCCGAAAATAAAACCGCCAAAGATATGCTCGCGAAAGTCGACAAGCAGCGAGCGGACAAACTTGCGGCGATCAATAAAAGAATCGACGAAACCAAGTGGCCCGGCAACTATAAAAATTTCGCGGGGCCTGGCGACAGTGAGGCTCTCGCAGCCGTCGCCCTGGCATATCTCAGAAATGACGAGGGGTGGGGGGGCAACAAGAAAAACACGGAACACTGCCTTGCCGTGGCGATAAGGGGAAACTGGGGCAGTCATAAGAAGAACATCCTCGGACAGACCGTTCAATGGTATCTCCCTATCTATCTCGCCGTCTACAAAGACACAGACGAAGAGTCCGTAGCCCGCGTATTTGAATTGAGCGTTCTGACCAGAGAAGGCCCTGGCGAGAAAAAAGCCCCACCGTTTGCCGGTGTTACCGTGGGAAACATCTGGAAAATCAGGAGAAAAAATGTCCCGGGAGGAGGGGGTGGGGCCGATTCGCAAACCGTCGCAAGCGATGGCCAGAGCGGATTTACAGGTATGGTCTTCAGGCTTGCTCTGGCCTTTGGAAACATTATCGCCGGATTGCTCGCCGCGGCGCCGCTTATCAGGCGAAAAGTTCCGAAACTAAATTCTGTTTACGAAAAAATTACCCCGCTGTCGAATATGATCGGCGTGGTGGTACTGGCTATTGGCGTAATCACTCTACTTATCGCGGTCTTCCAGCTATTCCTGCTGAGATTCGTTATCTTCGCCAACATTGTTCCACAACTAACGGCGATCGCCGTGGGCTTTTTTCTGGGCAAGGAACTGCTATTCAAAAAATCGCACATCTCCGGTAAAGCCGGCGAGGCGGTGGAAAAAACACAGGAATTTCTCAAAAAATATGATGACAAGATGAAACAACTTGAGAGATATCAGATCCCGCTTGGGTTTGTCTGCCTGGTCGTCGGATTGATACACCTGTTTTTGGCGCCACTGCCATTGTTTTAGAGCGATTGACTATTGAAGCATTGTACAGACGCCGCGTGATTCCAAATGCCCGTTTGCCTATCCGGGCCCGATGGTGTAAAATATCCGCTTGCTCTGATGCTGTCGGAGCCTTTTTTGTTTTGTGAGATATCTATGCCATTTAGTACATTAGGATTAAACGAACCGATTCTTTCAGCCGTCGAAGGCCAGGGGTACACACAGCCAACCGATATACAGACCCAGGCGATACCGCATATCCTGGCTGGTAAAGACGTTCTGGGCTGCGCGCAGACCGGCACGGGCAAAACCGCTGCCTTCGCTCTGCCGATACTCCAGCGACTGCTTGCCCACCCCTTGCCGACGAAGAAGCAAGCCAGCCGACATGTCAAGCCGATTCGCTGTCTGGTGCTCTCGCCCACGCGCGAGCTGGCTGCCCAGATAGACGAGAGCTTCGCGGTCTACGGCGCCGGCACGGGCCTGAAGCACACGGTTATCTTCGGCGGGGTTCGACAAAAATCTCAAACCCACGCCCTGCACAGCGGAGTGGACATCGTCGTCGCCACGCCGGGTAGGCTTATCGACCTGATGGCTCAGGGACATGTCGACTTGCGCAGCCTGGAGATTTTCGTTCTGGACGAAGGCGACCGGATGCTGGACATGGGTTTTATTGATGATATTTGGCATATACTGTCTTATGTGCCGGAGCATCGCCAGTCGCTGCTTTTCTCCGCGACGATTCCCGCCAAGATAATGTCCCTGGCCAAGGCCATTTTGCACGAGCCTGTCGAGGTTCATGTTGCACCGGAAATGCCCGCCGCCGAGACTATCGAACAGCGGATGTATCTTGTGGAATGGGGCGAGCGGGACGGGCTGTTGAAGTATCTCCTGGCCACGGAAAACGTTACGCGGGCCTTGGTGTTTACCCAGACCAAGCGACGCGCGGACATGGTAGCCAAGGCGCTGGTTCGCGACGGGATGAAGGTGGATGTGATACATTCGGACAGGCCCATGGTCGCCCGCAAACGCGCGATGGACAACTTTCGCAGCGGCAAGGTGCCTGTTCTCATCGCCAGCGATATCGCCGCCCGCGGAATCGACATCGACGAGATTTCGCATGTGATAAACTACGAGCTGCCGCGCGAAGCGGAGGTTTACATTCACCGCATTGGTCGAACGGGCCGGGCTGGCGAGCAGGGTATAGCCCTGTCGTTTTGCACCGTCGAGGAACGCTCGCTGCTGGACGATATCGAGGAACTGCTAGGCCAGGAAATTCCGATTATCGAGGATCATCCCCACCCGTCGCCACTGCCGAGGCAACGCAAAGCCGCACCCGCCGAGCCGAAAACCACAGGCCTGTTCCAAACCCGCAGGCCAGGGAGACGCAAACGATTCTAACAAAAAAAACACAAAAGAACGCATGGCGAGAAAAAAACCAAGGCCCAAATACCCAATGACCATTGAATAACCAATGCCAAAACCCCTATTTGCCTACTTGCCTATTTCCCTGTTTTCCGGATAGTTTTTGATTATCCGCTCTTGGCAGCGATTGGCTTGGCGGGGCTTGTTGATTTTTGTGTAGGCTCGGATGGCTAGTTTCAGCAGGCTCGCGGCGTAGTTGCTTTGCGGGTTGGCATTGACCAATCGCTCAGCCTGCCTGGCGGCGTCGGCGTATTTTTTCCGAGCCAACAACACCTCGCACCGCAGCAGCGTCGAGTAGCCCGTCAGCTTGTCCGCCGGGAGAGTTCGCTCCCACTTTTCCACAGCCTCAGCTGCGGCTGGGTAGTTCCTGCGTCGCAAATAGTCCTCCGCTTGCCTTGCGAAATCGCCCCGGACGATACCGGGATATTTTTTCGCCCTGCCATCGCCAGGCCCCGCCTGGGCATATGCCAGTCGAGCTTTGTCAGCCTGGCTACGGGCCAGCCAGGCGTCGCCGATTCCGATGCGCCCCTGGCGGAGAAGCGAAGCCTTGGCATGGCCTGTGAGCTTGGCGAGGATGGCGTCGAAAGTTTTCATCGCAGCGTCGGGTTTGTCCAGCTGGTCAAGCTGTAGCCTTCCCGCCCGCAAGAGCATGGTTGCCTGGGTGTCGGGGTCGGTCGACATCGTCGCAGCTTTTTTCAACGCAGCTACAGCCTGGCTCGCTCGACCGTCCGCTAACAGGGCCTGGACGTAAATCGCCAACAACCTTTGTATCTGCTTGTCGCTTGCCTTGGCTCGGGTGACGAACGCTTTGCACGCGTTGCTCAGCGCGTCGAAGTCTCCCGCCCGGCGCAACAGCAATGCTGCGTTGAGATTGGCCTGGGCATCCAACGCTGCGAAGTTGTACCCAGCGACGATCTTCGCGTAGTCCTTCAGGCTGTCGAGTTTGTTGCGGGTAATTTTGTTCCAGTCGCGGTCGACATGCACGCGGTGCGTCCTGGCCAGGCTCGGCTTGGCCTTGGTTTTCCGCGATTTTTGCAGCTTTACCGTAACGCCATATGTGCCAGGGCGAAGGTAGATATGCTCGACGCTCTCGCCCGGGCTGACGACCTGTTGGCCATCGCCGAAGTCCCACGCCCAGCGGGTCTTCTTGCCAAGCCTTCGCCCGGTGGTCTGGACGCGGAAAACCCGCCTCTGAAAATAGCGGTTTTCCACAAACGCCTCGCCGCCCGGCCCGACGGTAAAGTCCACCCCGCCAGCGGAGCTATACCGTTCGATAGGCCCTGCCTGGGCGGGGATGATCTCGGTATAAGCGCCCGGCGGAATCGGCGCGATCAGCGGCCTGTCGCCCCGCTGCCAGGCTACCATCGCCATGGCCCAGCCCCACGGATTTATGTGGATGAGCGTCAGTTTGGCTGGCCCTTTGTTCAGGCTTATCGTGCCGGTATGGTTCGGGTATCGCCTGGGCCCGTGCCAGCCGCCGTCGCTGATAATCAGCCTATCGTTGATGAGCAGAAACGAAGCGTTGTTGCTGGAAATAACGAAGCGATACTCCCCGGCCTTGGGAGCCAGGAAGTAGGCGGTGTACCGCTGAACGATTTTGCTCTGCGGGCCAAACGGGTTGTGTCCCAGGAAAATTCGGTCGCGAAAACCCCTGCCGATGGGCTTGGCCTGGCTTGCCCGGGCGAGGGTCTTCCGTGCCTGGGTGATGTTCCTGGCCTGGCCTCCGGCGTAGGGCCAAACCTCCAGCAACACGCCGCGACGAATTTCCAAAGGCTTGGCTTGGCTGGCTGGGGCGTTTGCGTTGTTGAAGTATATGTAGTATTTCGACCCGCCGCTCGCAGCGAAGGCCAGGCGGAGCAGATCGCCCGGGCCTGTTTGGAGAATTCGACTGGGCAGAACCTTGCCTGAGGCAGACACGACGCGAATGTCCCGCCCGCTCTTATCAGCCAACCCCGCGGTGCGAAACTGTACCACCGCGATATCATCGCCGGGTAGTTTCGCCCGCCGTACTCTCGCAGCTGCGCGAGTGTCGAGCTTCACCCGCACTCGGTTAGGCCATTTGGCGTTCCACCACCCCCCAGCGGTCAGCTCGCCCGCGCAAAGCCCCGCCAACACCGCCAAAACCAAGCCCAGCCTGGCGCCCCACGCGCAGCCCGCGCGCCGCCGACCTGGATTACCCATAATATTGACGCGTATTGACATTCGTTTTTCCAAGGCCTGGATTCCCGCCTGCGCGGGAATGACAAAAAAGAAAAAGCTGATGCTGCGGTTGCATTCTATCAGGGATTAACGCATTATGTGTGGGATATTTCGCGGGGGGGGTAAAAAATACATGGACGATAAACGAAAATTTGACGGCGTGATATTCGACATGGACGGCACGCTTATCGACTCGGGCCTGGATTTCTCCGCCATTCGCAGCGAGCTTGGCATAGGCCAGGGCGTCGGCGTGATCGAAGCTATCGAGCAGATGCCCGCTCCCAGCCGGGCCGAGGCTGAGGCGAAACTCTTAGCCCACGAGCTAGCTGGCGCGGGGCGGGCGACGCTTTTGCCAGGCGTAGCTGTGGTGCTGGACACCTGCCGAGCCTTGGGCATGAAGTCTGCCCTGCTGACCCGCAACACCCGCCGGGCTGTGGATATCGCGATGGAGCGGTTCGAGGATTTGCGGTTCGACCTGATCCGCTGTCGGGAAGACGGCATCGTCAAGCCCGAGCCTGACGGCGTGCTGATTGCCTGCCAGGCCATGGGAGTGGAACCACAGCGGACGGTCAGCCTGGGCGATTTTCATTTTGATATCATCGCAGCCAACGCAGCGGGCCTGGTCAGCGTGCTGCTGACGACCAGCCCAAACTGGCAAGACTTCGCCCACGAAGCTGACCACGTGATAGACAAGCTGGAAGATTTTTTGACGATAATAGCGTGAAGCTTCCTAAATTCTGACTCCTGAATACTGACTCCTTAAAAAATGATTCTTCCGCTCGCGAACATATTGCACCATAAGCTTCGTAGTCTGCTCTCAGCTGCTGGGATTGGTGTGGGGATTTGTATGTTGGTAACTCTGGCTGGGCTCAGCCGGGGCAGCCTGTACGAAATCGCTGACCGGTGGGAGTCTGTCGACGCGGACCTCATAGTTTTTCCGCGAGGCTGGGGCGACAACGCTACCACTCGCAGCGGGGCCGGGCTTAGCGAAAAACTCGCCCGCGTCATCCGCGACAAGCACAGCGAGATTGTCCAAAAGGTCGTACCGGTGTTTACCTGGTCGATGAAATTGGCCCGTCAGGATCACATGACTACGGGTATCAACCCGGAAGATTGGCCCATGTTCGCAGGCAGCGGGGGTCTCCAGGCCGGGCGGCTGTTCGACCCGGAAAACAAGTGCGCAAAGTTCATCGAGCAGCAGCTGTTAGCTCCTCAGGCAGAGGTGGAAATATCGTCGGACATTTGTTTAGATGGGCCAGGCCTGGATGGCTTGGAGTTGGTTATCGACTCGCGACTGGCCCGGGCGGCGGGACTGAAGGTAGGCCAACAGGTAACTGCTGCCAATCATCGGTGGACTGTTGTTGGCGTGGTTCCAGCTGGGGTTATGACTCGCGTTTTCCTGCCCTTGCGGACGGCTCAGTATCTCTTCGGCAGTGGCGATATCACCAAATGCACGCTGCTGTTCGTGAAGCTAAAAAGGCCCTTGCAGCCCGGGCTGAGCGTCCCACAGGCAGCAAGGCTGATGAGCGAAAGCACAGGCCAGGATGTCGTGCCGCTGGACAACTACCGCGCGATGCTCGTGCAAAAATGGGGCGTGATGTTTAACTATGTCGACGCTATCAATGTCGTCGCTCTGACCATCGCGTTTCTGTTCGTGATGACCACGCTCTACACGATGGTGCTGCAGCGGACGCGCGAGATAGCTATCCTCAAAAGTTGCGGCGCGTCGGGGTGGTTCATCGTTCGGCAGGTCGTTGGCGAGTCGCTGATTCTCACCGCCATCGGCACAACGATGGGCGTGGGCATGAGCGTCGCGGCTGGGTTTGGAATCCAAAAACTCCGCCCACTGTTGACGGTCGAGATATCGCTGAAATGGATACTGATCGCCATAGCTGCGGCCACGGCGGGAGCACTGATAAGCTCGATATACCCAGCCTGGCAAGCAACGCGAGTGGATATGGTCGAAGCGTTGACGTATGAGTAGGCAGGAGTCAGAAGACAGGAGTCAGGATAGGTTGACGGGTTTGGATACGAAGCGGGATATTTTGGTTGCTGGCGGGCTGCATAAGTCTTTCGGCAAGGGTTTGGCGAGCACTCATGTGCTGCGCGGGCTGGACCTGCGGGTTTGGCGGGGCGAGTTCCTGGCTGTGATGGGGCCTAGTGGTTGTGGCAAGAGTACACTGCTGCATATACTTGGCCTAATGACCCCGCCGGACGGGGGGAGCGTCGAGATTTTGGGGCAGGATATCTCGCGGGCGTCGCGCGGGGCCTTGCGCGAAATTCGGCGTCGCGGCATTGGCTTTGTGTTTCAGCGGTTCAACCTGATTGGGACGCTCAGCGGGCGGGACAACGTGATGCTGTCGCTGAAGGTTCGCGGGCTTGGCAGCGATGGCAAGGCGGTGGACGAACTGCTGGAGAAAATGGGTGTAGCGGATGTCGCTCGTCGCAAACCCGGGCAGATGTCCATTGGTCAACAGCAACGGCTGGCGGTGGTGCGAGCCTTGGCGCATGGGCCTGAGATAATTTTGGCTGACGAGCCTACGGGTAATCTGGACAGCGAAAATGGCCTGGCCTTGCTTGACCTGCTGCGGCAGATAAACGAGAACGATGGCCAGACCGTCGTGATGATTACCCACTCTCGAACTGCTGCCGGTCGGGCTGGCCGAATAGTCCAGATGAAAGACGGGTTGATAGAGTAAAGCAGTTATCAGTAAAAGCAAAAAAGAAAAAAGGTAACCGTTCACACAAAAACAAGAACCACGGATAAACACGGATGTACACAGATAACTAAAACATAACCGTTCACGATAGCCGTTCACGTTTTTTTTT
>JAOZNE010000058.1:0-10647 GCA_029933955.1 Phycisphaerae bacterium | reverse complement strand
GGTTCGGGAGCAATGTCGCCAAGACCAGCCTCACCGGAAATCCCACCGTATGCGGTATCCCAACCATAATCGTTCATTGGGTTGTAACTCTCACCACCGGGTAACGGGAAAAGCGCGGCCTGCGTATCGGGAAGCATGAACTTAAAGAATGTTACTCCATCCATTTCAGCCAATTCCGGTAACTGGCCAGCCAGCTCCTGCATGTCCCAACCTAGAAGGGTTTTCACTTCACCCGCACCCTCGATGAGGTCTGCAGTGGACGCTCCGGCACGAGCTAGGAGCGAGACATCTTTGAATTCAATTTCCAGAAGGGTGATGTCATTGGGTGTACCACCGGGCAGCACATCAGGGTACAGAACACCGGCGGGCCAACCTTGCGAACCGATCCACCCGGTAATCCGGAGGAACCCGCTTTGTCCGGTCAGACTAACATCGTACCTATCACCCGTTGTTGGGTTGGTGTACGGCCCGTCGTTAGTGTTAAAATCCATCTGTATTTCCAGTTTAGCACCGTGTTGTGCGGTGAAAAACAGCGGGTACAGCCAAGGACTCGCCACTGGTGGGGTTGCTCCTGTTCCACCGATACCCTGGGGATTCGGCGGAACCTGCAGTAGCTGACCGGAGTAGGTGTAATCACCGACATTATGCGTACCAGCAACCGCGGTTCCCGGCGAGTTTACTGTCAGAGACAGGCTGTCCGGAGCAGCACCGTTGTAATCATATACCGCGCTTCGGACGATACCCGTGTCGGGATTTTGATAATAAGGGACATGGAAGAGGAAATCATGATCAATGATATTCACACCAAGCGGTTCAGCCAAAGCAGCTGGGGCTAGACATGCGCACAGGGCGACCATCGCCAGAACTTGGGAAAATTTTCGCTTCTCCATGATAATACCACCTTTCCTCTTTGTGGCGGGCAGAACACGAGCCTGAGACTTTGTCCACAGCCTGACCGCACAAGCGGGCCGAGCCGAGCTAAAACCGAGCTGAGCGTAGGCGAGCTGAGCTGAGCAGGTTACGATCCAACGAGCGGAGCAGAACCGTGAACCTAGCCTAGCAGAACTGCGTTCTCTGCCAAACCAAAATTATAATGCACCCGTTTGGCCTCTATTCCAAATACGAATGCAAAAACAGTCGTCTTGCGGAAACCTACTCCGTGCTTGCGAGCGCGTCGCCGCGAGACTGCATAAACTTTACAGACGCTCGCCGGGCTTGTCAAGGAAAAAATAAAAAATATTACAGGAGTCAGGATTCAGAAGGCAGAAGTCAGGAGTTGGGAGTTGGGTAGCCATGGGGCGCCGAGCGCCTGTGCGGGAATGACAAAGAAAAAGAATGGATTTCCGCCTGCGCGGGAATGACAAAGAAAAGGACGTTGTTGAACTTTGTGTCGTTGTGCGTAACGCGCAGGGGGCACTCGCCCCGGGCTACCAAATCCAGCAACACCGACGTGTCCCCCTGCCCCGCGAGAATGAAGCCTATCTCGGGCTGAACGTCCTTAGCCCGATTTTTCGCGTCTTCGCCAAGAGTTGCAATGAAGCTGTCGAACCGTTTTGGGGTATTGTGAAAGTCGGGAATTGTTTCGTGCGGTCGGGTGCCTGGCAGGTCGCTTATATCTTTCAGAAATCGGCCAAACGCTTTGGTGGCGTTGTAGACATGCTCCAGCTTTTCCACCTTGTCATACGTGCGTGCGTTCTCGACGAAAATATAAGTTCGCCAATAGTTCCCATCCTCGTCGAGCAGAAAATTATCGCCAGCGACGGTCTTGATAATAGTCAGCGATTTCCGCTGCGGATCGCCACCAGCTGCGATTATTTTTTTCACTCTGATGTTCCGTAACTCGGGCAATGTTTTCCATAAGCTCGTCAGGCCCGGCGAAAACGGTTTAATTGATGCGTTGATGAATAAATCGCACCAGGCCTGGGGCGGTTTTGATACTACTGGCGTAGGTGTCGTTAATATGGCCTGTCCCGTAGTAAGGCTCAGCCCGAACGAAGTCGCCGTCAATCTGAAATTGCGACGCTACCTTTGCTACGTCGTGTTGAAGTTCCGTCGTTATATTTAGCTCCACAATTTATATTCGTCCCGCGAAAAAAAGAACCACGGATAAACACAGATGTACACAGATGATGTTTATGGCGTCAGCCTTTTGCAATCGAGCTTCGCGTGGGTACCTTGCCCAATTTTTTTTCTGTTTTTTTCAAAAAAATCCGTGGTTGTCCGCGTTCATCCGTGGTTCGCTGTTTTTTTTTGTCAGCCACATCCATTAGTCTTTATTCGTGTCCATTCGTGGTTCTCATTCTGCAACAAGCTACCACAATTTTTCCGGGTATAGTCCCGCTGCTACTTTGTTGCTGATTTCCTGCTTCAATCTGGGCTTGTCCTGCTGATAGGTTACGCCGAACCAACTATCAGTGGTGGGTAGTATTTTCACCCTGGCCCGGCCTTCCTGAACAAGATCATTAATGACGGTGGGGATAAAAAATTCAGCTTTGAGGTTTTCGGTATTGGCTTGCAGGAAGGCTGGGAAGCGAGCTTCGAGTTCGACGAAGATGCTTGGCGTCAGGCCCCAGAAGTTCATCGAGACAATACTGCCAGCGTCGATATCCGTCCAGGTTTCGTCGTCTTCGCTAAACCGCACAGCCGGGCCGAAGCGTTGGATTTTCGTGCGTTCCACGATGTGTTGCAAGTAGCCTGCCTCGTCGGCGGTGCAGATTCCCCGGGCGACGTGGCCATGGTCTGTCAGCGTGTTGTCCAGGACGAATCCGACC
Source organism: Phycisphaerae bacterium (assembly GCA_029933955.1). Taxonomy (GTDB): domain Bacteria; phylum Planctomycetota; class Phycisphaerae; order SM23-33; family SM23-33; genus B1-G9. The sequence goes on along the minus strand of JAOZNE010000058.1, from coordinate 7,876 downwards.
ATGCTGAAATCGTACAGGCCTTCTTTATCCTCGGCTCCGCGAAGGTACTCGCCCATGGTGCGAAAGGAATCCGGGCCATAAAAGTCGTCTGCGTTTATAACCGCGCAGGGAGCGGAGACAGCTTCCTTCGCGCAGAGAATAGCATGGCCTGTGCCCCATGGTTTTTCTCGCGCCGGCGGAACGGAAAAACCCGCGGGCAGTTTGTCGAGTTCCTGAAACGCATAAGCTACGTCTATTTGCTTCTCGATGGTTCTGCCTACTTTTTCACGAAAGACGTCTTCGATATCTTTGCGAATTATGAAGACGACTTTTTCAAAGCCAGCTCGTATCGCATCGTAAATAGCGTAGTCCAGCACTATCTCGCCAGCTGGGCCTACCGGGTCGATTTGTTTTAGTCCGCCGTACCTGCTGCCGATACCAGCAGCCATGACTACAAGTTGGGGTTCTGACATTTTTTTGTTCCTGTAAAGAATTCCAAGTTTATCAACGCTTATACGCGACGTGCCGAATTATTCTATTATCTCGAAATTCCGTTTTTTTGACAACCCACAAAATATGCAAAAAAATTGTTGTTGACCACGTTGAGGGTTTTTTATAGTTTCTACGAGAGAGTGCTTGTATTACACGCATCTTTTGTGGTAGAGTAAGCCCCTTGTTGTGAAGGCTGACTGGTACCACATCGCGAAGTAGTATTGAAAGGCTCGTTTCATATTTCGATATTAGGATTTCGGATTTGTTTTATATTTGAAGGAGTATAACCATGGCTGGTATTTTTACTATCATTGGCGAGAAGCTTGGTATTCGCAGCAGCGACGGGGCGGGCGGCGGAGATAAGTTTCAGTATCTGCTGATCGGCACGATTGTGTTGGCAATCATCGTTGCCATGATCGCTATGATTACAAGTTTAAGCGGCGGGCCTGGCAGTTCTAAAGCTCCGGACGAGGCTCGCTTTTACGACATTGAAACGAAAGAGGAGTTCGTGTTCAAGCCAGGCTCGGCAAGCTCGGGCGAAATGAAATACTATTTTCCCGATACGGACGAATGGGTAACTGTCAAGCTCAACACGGGTAAACCCGGCGAGCCTATGATGGACCCGACGATGGGGCCTATGATGATGGGGCCTATGATGATGGGCGGGCCTGGCATGAAAATGCCCAACCCAAAAACAGGCAAACACACAGCTGTGCCTATGACGAAATGCCCGAAGTGCGAAAAATGGTTCGTCGCGGAATATTGGCTAAGCGACGATCCACAAGCTGCAATGACCGGAAGAATGAAATGCACCCACTGCGGTACGGATATCGTGGAATACTATCGACAAAAACGCAAAAGGCGAAAGAAATAACTAACGGTTTGGTTGGCTGGCCGACTGGTTGATTGGGAAAAGATTACACATAACTGTTCGCGGTCTTTTGATAAGTTTTGAAGAGTTATGACAGAATGAAAACGCTTGGTGCTTCTCGGCCTGAAAGGCCAGGCTAAGACATGTTAGTTTTGGGTTGAAAAACGGCGTGAACGGTTGCCATAATTTTTTACCGATCAACCAATCAACCAATTAACCGATAAACTAATCAGCAGCAAGACTAGACGAAAGGAATCACCTATGGCAAACATGGCAAAAGTATTGAAGGACGAAATTTCGAGAATCGCCAAGCGCGAACTCCGAGCGGATATAGTTTCGATAAAAAAAGACACTGCCCGACTTAAGCGGGACATAGCCGCCCTGAAGCGTCGCCTGAATGCGGTTGAGCGGGACAACAGACAGCTGGCGAAGCAAGCGGCCAAGACCGAAACGGTCGAGAAGGCCGAGGCTCCAACAGCCCCTCTTCCAACTCCCGATGAGGGCGAGCTGAAGCGGTTCAGGCCCACCGGGCGGACGATAATCACACTCCGCAACAAGCTAGGCCTGACGCAAGGCGCGCTGGGCAAGCTGCTGGGCGTGACAGCTCAGAGTGTCTATCAGTACGAAACACGCGAGGGGCGACTTAACCTGCGTCCACCTACCAAGGTTGCTCTGGCCCGCATCAGGAAAATAGGCAAACGCCAAGCCCGCAAACTGCTGGGAAAATAGACGCGAAGAATAGACCAGCGGCATAGCTGCCCTGGACTGTGTTTTTTGTCGCGCGCCAGTCGCGGTGTTGGTTGTGGACGGTTTGCGTATTTCGGGAATGTGTGGTAGACTTACGCTTTGATGCAATTTCACCCTTCAATATCCCGCGATACCTTTGGCCTGCTCAACACACGCAGGATAAGAGCGCTGCGCGCAGCGTTCTGGCCTGACAATCTCCGTCGCCCGTAATTCTATCGAAGCGACGCTGACCCCAACCCTCACGCAAACCAGGCCCAGCCCGGTTTTGCAGCCCGTATCATCGCACTGACATCAGCCCTGCCGCCGCGCAGGGGGAGAAATTATGAGTAATAAAAATGTTCGAAACGTAGCTATCATCGCCCATGTGGACCATGGCAAGACATCGCTGGTCGACCAACTGCTCCGGCAAAGCGGGCTGTTCCGCCACGGCGAACTGACGGGCGATTGCATACTCGACAGCAATGACCTCGAGCGCGAGCGGGGCATTACTATCCTGGCTAAAAACTGCGCTCTGGACTACACCGACCGCCAGGGCCAAGAGTATCACATCAACATCCTCGACACGCCAGGCCACGCCGACTTCTCCGGCGAGGTCGAACGCGTCCTGCGAATGGCAGACGGCGTGCTGCTGCTGGTCGACGCGTTCGAAGGCGTCATGCCGCAAACCCGCTATGTTCTGAGCAAGGCTCTGGAGCTGCACCTGCCGCCGGTGGTGGTAATCAACAAAATGGACCGTCCCGACCAGCGGGCGGCAAAGGTTCACGAGGAAGTGTTCGATCTGCTGGTGGAACTCGGAGCTGACGACCACGCGCTGGAGTTTCCCACGGTCTTCGCCTCGGCCAAGGATGGCTGGGCGGTGCGAGAGCAGGGGCACAATTTCCCAGGCCCCAGCGACGACGTACACGACCTTTTCGACGCGATAATAGAGCACATACCCGTGCCAGACATGGACGGCCAGGCCCCACTGCAGATGCTCGTTACCACGCTGGATTATAGCGAATATGTCGGGCGAATCGGAATCGGTCGCGTCTTTGCCGGGCAGCTAAAGGCGGGCCAACAGGTCATGAGCATTTCGCGCGACGGGCAGCAGTCGCTGCGAAAAGTTTCCAAGCTCTACGCGTTTGAAGGCCTGGGCCGAAAGGAAGTTGACCGGGTGGACGCGGGCGATATCTGCGCGGTGGTCGGGCTGGGAGCGGTGGACATCGGCGACACCCTTGCCGATCCGGAACACCCCGTCGCCCTGCCGCCCGTGTCCATAGACGAGCCAACGCTCCACATGACGTTCCGCATAAACAACGGGCCCTTCTCCGGGCAAGAGGGCAAATACGTTACCAACCGCCAGCTCGGCGACCGTTTGCAGCGCGAACTGCAATCGAACGTAGCCCTGCGGGTTGAAGACCGCGGCGACGAGTTCAACGTATCAGGCCGAGGCCTGCTGCACCTGGGCATACTGCTGGAAAACATGCGACGCGAGAGTTACGAACTTTGCGTCGGCAAGCCCGAGGTTATTTTCCACAGCGACGAAAACGGCAAAAAACTCGAGCCTATTGAGAAGCTGGTTATCGACATACCCTCCGAGGGCGTCGGCGCTGCGATGCAACTTCTGGGCGACCGCAAGGCTGAGATGTTGCACATGGATACTCTCAATGGCAGAACGATTTTGGAATTTTCCATACCGTCGCGCGGGCTTATCGGGCTTCGCAACCGCCTGCTGACCGCCAGCCAGGGCGAGGCGATTATGCACCACCGGTTCGAAGAATATGGCCCGTATCGCGGCGAAATCCCCAGCCGAGCCAATGGCGTGATGATAGCAACCGAGACGGGCCAGGTTACCGCATACGCGTTGGATGGCCTGGCTGACCGCGGCGTGATGTTCGTCGCTCCGGGCGAGCAGACCTATGAGGGACAGGTCATCGGCGAGCACTGCCGAGACAACGACCTGCCCGCCAACGTCGCCAAAAAGAAGAACCTCACCAACGTTCGCTCAGCCAACAAGGACGCGACCGTAACGCTGAAAGTCCCGCGGAAAATGACTCTCGAACAGGCGTTGGAATACATCGAAAGCGACGAACTGGTCGAGCTTACCCCAAGCTCGATTCGCCTGAGAAAACGCTACCTCAAAGAGGCAGACAGAAAACGGGCTACCAGAGGGAGCAAAGGCAAATAAGCTGAGCTGTCAATCCCCTAATCCCCAATCCAAAATCTGAAATCGCCCGGGATAACCAACCCGGCACTTATTCGCGAAAGTGTGGAGTATCACAAGCCTTATTTATTCGAGTTAATACTTCTTTGGGGAGCATCGCAAATAAGTACCGGGTTTTATGCCCGCACACGAGGCCCAATGGTAAGTTTAATCTCGCACACGTCGCCGCCGACGGGATCGCCGCCGGAAACAATTGTTTCTTGCATACATCATCATACATATTATAATGTCGCGTGCGGTTGTCGTTGCGGAAAATGGACAATGCCAAACGAGTTTTCGTAACTGTATGTATTGAAAGAACATGGCGGCGTGGCCAAGTGGACTAAGGCGACGGATTGCAAATCCGTTATTCGTGGGTTCGAATCCCACCGCCGCCTGTTGCAGCACATCAAAAAAGTATCATCGATTCGAGTATGACATGGAAAAGAGGTCATATCATGAGTAAGGTAATTTCCGTAATCAGGGGGCGTGGTTTTTTGGCGACAATGGCGATGGCGGTGGTGTTTGCCGGCGTGATTTTTCTCTCGCTCAGCCAGGCTGGGGCGGCTGACGCCCAGGCTAAGAACGCCTATCTGGAACGCCGGAGCAAAATTCAGACAACCGACGCCGACGCTCTGTACAAGTTGGCCCGGTGGGTTTGGCAGAAGCATCCAAACGACGTCGATCTGCTGAAAAATGCCAAGATGGACCTCCGCGAGGCTATGAAAATCGCCCCTGGTCATAGCCGGGCCAAGTTGCTCCTTCGGCGCGTCGTCGCAAAGATAAAAATCATCGAGAGCAAAGCTGCCGCAGCCTCGCCAGGCCGGGCCAGCGGGCCTGGCGTTTCGGACAAGTATCTCCTCAGCCATCGCGACATCCTTTGGATCAGGCTGATGGAATACAAGCCCGAGCGGGACAAGAGGGTCTCGATCAAGTTCACCAATCGCGCGTTGAAAAGGTATTGCGACTCGATGCGTGGCAGTGTCGAGGATAATTGGGACAAAATCGGCAAGGAAAAACAGTTCTACAAAATGCCCCCGTGGAAGCGGCTGGCGGAGATACTTCGCAATAGGCCTGACGATATCGAGCTGCTCCAGGACATTCACATCACGAGGGATCCGAGGTTCATGGTCGAGTTTCGCAGTAAGGTTTGGCCCGTCGTGAAGTTGCAGTGCGGCAATGCGAACTGCCACGGCGGCCCCAAGCCAGCCGGCGGGCTGAAGCTCTTCACCACCGCCAGCAAGAACGAAAAAGTGGACTACACCAACTTCATTATCCTCAGCGGGTTTCGCAAGGGTGGCAGGGCGATTATCGACCGGCAGAAGGTTGAAGATTCGCTGCTGCTTCAGTACGGGCTAAACGCCAAGGTCTCGAAAAGGCCTCACCCGCAGGTCGGCGGCGCGGACATCAGACCGGCCTTCATGTCCACCAGGTCGGCTCCCTATCGAAATATCCGCCGATGGATAACGTCGCTGGAAGGCCCGATGGCGCCGAATTATCGCCTCACATACAAGCCTCCGTTCGGCATGAAGCTCAACACGAGTGGCCTGCCCGACATGCCCCCGGAACCGGTCGAGACCAAAAATGCCGAATCAATAACGAATTCCCCATGACGAAAAAAAACTGATGTCGGGGGAAACTTTAATCGGGAGCAGGTCATGCAGATCGCGTTTATGGCAATTCTTGTGGTGGCTTTTCTCGCAGCGGTGGTATCTTTCACCGTGATAGGCCTGCGTCACTCTGCCCACACCAAAACCCTGTCCAACTACGCTCACAGGCGTGGCGTGCTGTTTTCCCACGAAGACCCGTTCGAGATACCCCTGCGATATAGCCAATTCGCGATTATATCCTGCGGGCACAGTCCGCGAGCGTACAACGTGATGTACGGCCAGCTTGGACATTGGCCCGGCAGGGCTTTCACCTTTCGATACGAGGTAGGCCATGGCACGCGTCGGCTAAGTCGGCGGTACGGTATCATCGTGCTCGAACTGGGCCAACCCCTGCCCGACGTGCTTATGTGGAACCAAGCTGACAAGCCTCAGGCGCCGCTGGAGGTTCGCGGTGGCGACAAAAACTGCGACGACTGGACATTCGTCGGCGATGGCGACTTGGCCCGGACGCTCTCCCGCAGTGCCCAGGCTCTGAAAGACCGCGGGCTGAATATCCAGGTATCAGGCCGATCGTTAATGCTGGCTATGCCGGCCCAGGGGTCGGAGAAATGGGATTATGCAGACTGGCTCGACGACGCCCTGTCGATAGCAGCCACAGCTACGGGCCTGGGCGAAGAGACATGCGACAAAACAAACACCCCCGCATAAGATAGTTAGCATCGGCAGAAAACTCGCTGCCTGGGCCTGAACAGGAAGACCATTCCACTGCCCAGCAGAATGCTCAGGATAGCCAGGCCAGTGCCGTCTGAAGCGTGGGCGGAAAAAGAAGAGCTGGCCAGGGAACCAGCAGACACATCCGCCAGTGTCGGTGCCATCGTGCTGGCAACCATGCCGGTGGCGAACAACAAAACAGCCAACGTTCCCGCGATTAAACATATAACAAAGCGATTCATATCTACCTACTCCTCCGTCTCTGAGACAGTTACGAGCCACGAGCATGTGGCTCTGTCGAACAACCTCGCTCGACAACATTCAGTATACACTATTTCCTTTATTTGTCAAGGGGATATCGGAAGCAACAGGATTGGCTCTTGCCAACCACTCTGACTTCTGACTAATCCTCTTCAGCATCTTCTGGTTCCGCTGGTTTTTGTGGAGGTTCCGCTTGGGCGCCGCTGCGGAGTTCTTCCACGTTTGGCAGGTCGGTCAGCTTGGCCAGGCCAAAGATTTCCAGGAACTTTTTGGTCGTGCCATAGAGCATTGGTCTGCCTATCACCTCAGCCCGGCCTACGATTTTCACGAGCTGTTTCTCGAGCAGGCCGCGAAGAATATCGCCCGTAGCCACGCCACGGATGGCTTCGATGTCCGCTCGCAAAATGGGCTGGCGATAGGCGATGATAGCCAGGGTTTCCATCGAAGCCTGGCTAAGTCGCGAGTCCTTCCTCGCGTTGAGTAGCCGGCGGAGCACGTCGTTATATTCCGGCAGCGTCATCATGCAAAACCCGCCCGCGATTTCCTCGATACGAAAAGCAGCCCCGTTCTGCTCGTACCGGCGGTTCAGCCTGGCGATAGCCTGCTTGACAGACCCGCCCGGCAGCTCAGCGGTGGCAGATATCCTGGACGTCGACAGGGGCGAGTCGCTGGCAAAAAGAATCGCCTCGACCGTCGCGTCTATCTCCGCCAAATAATCCGCAGGTGTCTCGCCAGCAGACGCGTCGTCGTCGATATCGTCGACGGGCATATCGTCAGCAGGCTCGTCGTCGGGTGCCTCAGCGGTTTGTTCGTTGTCGTATTCCTCAGCCATTTATTTCCTCGATAATAATCATAACTGTTCACGTTTTTTTTGCTTTAGCTCCTACGGAGCTAAACATCATGCAATCGCGTTACTACAAAGATATCGCTCCTATGGAGCTGTCAAGCCATCGTGTTATGGGATGGCTGTGATTATTTTTTCTATGCGTTCTTTTGCGGTAAAAAAATTTCTTTTTCGTCATT
>JAOZNE010000258.1:0-2764 GCA_029933955.1 Phycisphaerae bacterium | reverse complement strand
TATTTAATCTCATCCGGATTCAAAACATTGCGGAGCCTCTCCCGCGACTCGCTTCGTGCGAAGCAGTCGTCAAATTCAGCCAGAAAAGTGTTCAGTTCTCTGCCCATATTTTTGATTCGCTTGACATCCATGCCGACACTCCTTATATTTGGCGTTCCTATAAAGAGTTATCGAAACAAACACCCCAATAACTTGAGCTTACTTCGCGCTGTAGTATTAAGTTGGCCTATCTGCTGGCTGATTCAATATGTACATTCAATGGGGTTTACGCCAAGAAGGGTATGCGGCCTGATTTATGGGGTCGCTGGCTGTGCGATGGTGATTGGATTCCTATTCCGGGCCATCAGAAAACCTAAAAACGAACAAGAAAACATCGAGCCATACCACCCGATTTTCGTAGTTTCTTTTTTTTACTGATTACTGACAACTGATTACTAATAACTGAAGGCTTAAAACATGCACCCACGAACATTGGTTTACAAAATTTTGCGGGAACATCTTGTCGAGGGCGACCTTGTCCCTGGCGAGGAAATCGGCATTCGTATTGACCAGACGCTGACGCAGGACGCTACGGGTACGACGGCGTTTTTGCTGCTCGAAGCTATGGGCTTGCCGCGTGTGAAAACCGAGGCTTCGGTCAGCTACGTCGACCACAACATGTCGCAGTTCGGCCCGGAGAATCACAACGACCATCTGTATCTCCAGTCCATCGCTCAGCGGGCGGGGGTCTATTTCTCCAGGCCTGGCAATGGGATTTGTCATCAGGTGCATCTCGAACGATTCGCCCGCCCCGGCGCGACGCAGCTAGGCTCGGACAGCCACACTCCCACCGGCGGGGGGATGGGCATGATATCCATCGGCGCCGGCGGGCTTGATGTAGCCGTAGCCATGGGCGGCGGAGCTTTTTATACCACCGCTCCGCGCGTCATCGGCGTGGAATTGCGAGGCAAGCTCCAGCCATGGGTCGCGGCGAAAGATATTATCCTCAAGCTGTTGAGCATCCTGACGACCCGGGGCAACGTCGGCTGTATGGTCGAATATTTTTCGACCGCCCCGGACAGCGGCGTAGCTACCTTGCCCGTGCCCGCCCGGGCTACCTGCACGAACATGGGAGCTGAGCTTGGCGTTACCGCCAGCGTGTTCCCATCCGACGAGCAGACCCGCCAATTCCTCGCTGCACAAGGCCGAGCTGACAAGTTCGCGCCCCTGACAGCCGACGCCGACGCCGCATACGGCCCGATTACAAAAAGGCTGCACGTCGAAGCCGACGCAGCGACCATCGAAAATATCAAGACGCACTGCACCGAAGTAAAACTAGGCCCAGCCGACGACGCGGGGCTGGTCGATATAACATTTAGCCACGTCGTAATAGACCTCGACGCGCTGGCCCCCGCGGCAGCTTTGTCGCCCAGCCCGGACAACATCCACCCCCTGGCTGAGCTGGCAGGGCGGGAAGTCCGCCAGGTTCTCATAGGCTCATGCACCAACAGCAGCTACCAGGACCTCATGCTGGTGGCCTCGGTGCTGAGGGGCAGAACCGTTCATCCGAAGGTCGAGCTTGGCATCGCCCCGGGCAGCAGGCAGGTGCTGACCATGCTGGGTCGCAACGGCGCCCTGGCGGACCTTATCCAGGCTGGCGCTCGGGTTATCGAGTCTGGCTGCGGAGCCTGCATCGGCCAGGGTTTCAGCCCAGCTGATGACACGGTCAGCTTGCGAACGTTCAACCGCAACTTCGCCGGACGCAGCGGTACGGTCGGCGACACGGTCTATCTCGTCTCGCCGGAATCAGCGGTAGCTGCTGCTCTCACGGGCGAGGTAACCGACCCGCGCGACCTGGGCAGCAAGATGGGCCTGGAATATCCGCGGATCGAAATGCCCGAAAAATTTCTCACTGACGACGGCATGATTCAGCCTCCCCTGCCGGAAGAGGAGGCTGGGAAAATCGAGATTATCCGCGGGGCGACCATCGTCAAGCCACCGGCTGGCGAGCCTCTGCCGGACGCTCTTGCCGGCCAGGTCGTCATCAAGGTTGGCGACAAGATAACCACCGACCACATCATGCCCGCAGGCCCGCTGCTGAAGTATCGCTCGAATGTGCCGGAGTACGCGAAGTACGTGTTCAACTGTTTCAACGAGCCGGGCCAGCCCAGCTTTGCCGACCGCGCTTTGGCGTGCAAAGGTCAGGGCCTGGGCGGAATCGTGGTCGCTGGCGACAGCTACGGACAAGGTTCGAGCAGGGAACACGCCGCACTTTGTCCGATGTACCTAGGCGTGCAGGTCGTCATAGCCCGAGCTATCGAACGCATACACCAGGCGAATCTCGTGAACTTCGCAATCCTGCCATTGGTCTTTGCCGACCCGAAAGACTACGACCGAATCGACGCGGATGATAAGCTGGAAATAGCCAACACCGCCACCGCTATCTCCGCCGGCGAGACGGTAACCGTCCGCAACACCTCCAAAAACTTCGACTTCACCTGCGAAGTAAACCTAGCCCCCCGCCAACGAAAAATCCTCGCCGCCGGCGGCCTGCTGAAATATACGAGTAGACAACAGGGATCAGGCAGGTAGGGAATAGGCAAAAGGCGGAAAAAAAGCAGCGGAACACGAATTATGCTTGATATTACCGGGCGACAAATAGTAACGGTTTTTGGCTCGGCGGACCCGCCCGCCGGGAGCGAGCAGTACGAACTTGCCCGGGCGGTGGGACGAGTGTTGGCCTGCCAGGGCTATGGCTTGGCCAATGGCGGGTATGGCGGGACGA